>JAUZFY010000140.1 GCA_030840185.1 Microbacteriaceae bacterium
CGGGCTGCACGTCACTTGTCGAGAGCTGATTCAGGTGCTCGATGTCAGAGATGACGTCGCGAGGATCTGTACTCGGGGCAATCCTGCCGGCGAGCTGCCAGAGTGTATCCCCCGGTTGAACCGTCAGATAGCTGAATGTGGCATGGCTTGACTGATCGGTCGCGACGGCCCCTCCCCCGTTCGTGGCGAAGACGAACGCGGCGACAACGAGCGGAAATGCAACAAGAAAGGTGAGCACCGCGTAGCCCCGTGCCGTGATGCGCAGGCGACCCTGGCGGACAGGAGCGGCCGGCCGAGCGGCACGAGCCCTCGCTGGGCCTGTCATCGTCGCGTTCAAGACTGCTGTGCTCATGGGATGCCTTTCGTTGCGCTCACCGTGTCGAAATCAAATCCGTAACGAATCAAGTCCTGTCGAATCAGTTCGAACTGTTCGCCTTCGCGATGCAACTGCGGAGGTTTTCGTATCCGGCACTCGGCCGGGAGTGCCGGATACGAAGCTTTGTTCCGAACATATCTTCGATAGTCCGAGAAATCAAGCAACATGTTCGACATTCATCGGCCAAATCCTCGCGACACACTCGAACAGGTGTTTGCTTGAGCCGCGTAACCGGATACAGTTTCGATTGTCTGGAACTCTCAGAGAACCAGCGACCACCGACATTGGCTGTGCCGGTCCGGAGAATTTGGGAGATTGATGAACGAGGGAACCGCGCCGCGCGACGCAGGACCGACCCAGGAGAGGGCCGGCACCCGGCGGCGCAAGAGCCTGAGCGACAAGCAGCTCGCGATCCTCGACTTCATCCAGCGAGCGGTAGCCACCCGCGGATATCCGCCGAGCATGCGCGAGATCGGGGACGCCGTCGGCCTGTCGTCCCTCTCCAGCGTGACCCACCAACTCAATCAGCTAGAGCTCAGCGGCTACCTCCGCCGCGACCCCAACCGGCCGCGCGCCCTCGAGGTGCTCATCGACCTCCAGAAGGAAGAGGGCGCCGTCGTCTCCGACAACCCGACACCACTCGGGGACGCCGCGATGGTGCCGCTCGTCGGGCGCATTGCCGCGGGCATCCCGATCACGGCGGAGGAAATGGTGGACGAAGTCTTCCCGCTTCCCCGCCAGCTCGTCGGCAAGGGCGAGCTCTTCATGCTCAAGGTGGTCGGAGACTCCATGATCGACGCGGCGATCTGCGATGGGGACTGGATAGTGGTCCGTCAGCAGAAGGACGCCGTCAACGGAGACATCGTCGCCGCGATGCTTGACGGCGAGGCGACCGTCAAGGTCTTCCAGCAGCGGGATGGCCACACCTGGCTACTTCCCCGCAATAGTGCATTCGCGCCGATCCTCGGTGACTTCGCCGAGTTGCTTGGCAAGGTCGTCGCGGTGCTCCGCTCGGTCTAGAACCAGGCGTCGGCCTTCGCCAGGAACCCCTCGAAATCGTCGCGGAAGACCACGTGACCGGCGCCCTGCACGACCTCTACCTGCATCCCCAACTCAGCCATCGACTTGGCCAGCGGCTCGGGGACGAGCATGCTGTGATCGGCGAGGACGAGCAGGCTCGGTGCGACGAGCGCCGTCGGCGGCACAGTGGCGGATGCGCGGGCGAGGCCGAACACCGTGCGCCGATCCCACAGCGCAATGGTCTCGGTCTCGATCTCGACGTCCTCGGCGGACCAGCGCGGGTTCCCCCTCGCGATCCGCTCCTTCGACGGAGTGCGCAAGGTCGCGAGAAGGATGCCGACGAGCACCTTCCGCCAGCCGGTCGGCGCACTGAAGGCGGGATCGATGTAGATGACTCGCTGCGGAGTAAGCGACTCGACGACGATCGAGGTCACGAGACCGCCGAGCGAGTGTCCGACTACGAGTTCGGGACACACCACGCTCGGGCCACCGTCGGCGCCGGAGACCGATTCTATGACATCCTCAGCCCAGCTCGCCGGTGAATACCTGCGCGACCTCGGGCTGCGGCCATGGCCGGCGAGGTCGACGGTGACGACCCGGTATCCGCGGTCGACGAGCAGGCCAATCAGGCGGTGCCAGCAGCGATGATCCGACATGATGCCGTGGACCACCAGGGCCGTGCGATTCCCCGCGCCATACACGTCAGTATGAAGCCTCATCAGTTTTCCCCTCCCAAACGACATAGCACGCGAGGCAGGCGACAGGCGCGACGAGCCCCGCGACGCGGATGACGGCGAGCTGCGTCAGTGCGCGTGCGCTTTCTCGCGCACTGCGCGTGTGGCCTCGAGCACGTTAGTGAGCGACGCGACGGTCTCGTCGTAGCCGCGGGTCTTCAGGCCGCAGTCCGGGTTGACCCAGATCTGGCGGTCCGGAATGGAGCCGAGTGCGATCTCGATGAGGTCCGTCACCTCCTCAACCGAGGGAATGCGCGGGGAGTGGATGTCGTAGACGCCGGGCCCGATTCCGCGGCCGAACCCGCTTCTCTGAATGTCAGGGACGACCTCCATCTTCGAGCGGGCCGCTTCGATCGACGTCACGTCGGCGTCCAGCCTGTCGATCGCGTCGATGACGACCCCGAACTCCGAATAGCAGAGGTGGGTGTGAATCTGCGTCGACTCGCGGACTCCAGATGTCGCGAGCCTGAACGCGCCAACCGACCAGTGAAGGTAATCGGCGTGATCCTTCTTCTTGAGCGGCAGCAGTTCCCGAAGCGCCGGCTCGTCGACCTGGATGATCCTGATCCCGGCGGCCTCGAGATCGGCGATCTCGTCGCGCAGGGCGAGGGCGACCTGATTCGCTGTCTCCCGAAGCGGCTGGTCGTCTCGCACGAACGACCAGGCCAGGATCGTCACCGGACCGGTGAGCATGCCCTTGACCGGCTTGGCGGTGAGCCCCTGCGTGTACGAGGACCACTCGACAGTGATCGGCCGGGGGCGGGACACGTCGCCCCAGAGGATCGACGGCCGAGTACACCGACTGCCGTAGGACTGCACCCAACCATTCTGGGTGACGGCGAATCCATCGAGGTTCTCGGCGAAGTACTGAACCATGTCGTTGCGTTCCGGTTCACCGTGCACGATGACGTCGAGCCCGATGCTTTCCTGCAGTTCGACGACGGTGCGGATCTCGGCACGCATCGCGGCCTTGTACTCGTCTTCGCTGATCCGGCCGGCCGCGAAGGCCGCGCGGGTCCTTCGGATGTCACCGGTCTGCGGAAACGACCCGATGGTCGTTGTCGGAAGGAACGGCAGGCCGAGGGCCGCCTCTTGCGCTGCGAGGCGAGCGGCGTAGTCGCCGCGGGTGAAGTCCTCGCCGGTGAGGGATGCTGCGCGGCCTCGCACCGCCCCATCGCGAACACCGACCGCGCCGTGCCGCTGCTCGAGCGCAGCCGTGGCGGCGTCGAGCTCCGCCCGGATGGAGTCTTCCCCCTCGGTGAGGCCGCGAGCGAGCGTCGCTATCTGCTCGACCTTCTGGTCCGCAAAGGCGAGCCAGTTCGCGAGGTCCGCGGGAAGCTGCGGCTCATCCTTGACATCATGCGGCACGTGGAACAGCGACGTCGACGACGTCACCGCAATGCTCGGCGACAGCGAACTCAGCGCCGCCAGCTTGTGGAAGGCGTTGGCCAGGTCCCCTCGCCAGATGTTATGGCCGTCGATGACTCCACCGACGATGGTCTTCTCCGAACGGAAACCGGTCGGGATGTCCCCGCGGACCAGGTCGAGGCCGATCGCCTCGATCGGCGTCGCCTCGAGCACTGGCAGGGCATCGTCCAGGCTGCCGTATGGGGCGGCGACGAAGATCTGCGGACGAACCGGGACGGCGCCCAGTGCGTCGTACGCGCGCCTGGTCGCCTCAAGCACGTCGTCTCGCGGAACCTCGATGCTTTCGCTCACGAGCCCTGGCTCGTCGAGCTGCACCCATTCCGCGCCCACGGCGGTGAGCGCGGCGAGCAGTTCGGCGTACACCGGGAGAAGGTCGTTCAGCCGGTCGAGCGGGCGGTATCCCTCGGGGGCGTCCTCGCTCGACTTGCTGAGCAGCAGGAAGGTAACCGGACCGACGATGACCGGTCTGGTGCGGAATCCGGAGACCGTCGCCTCGGCGACCTCACGGACAAGTCGGTCCGAGGCGAGGCGAAAATCGGTCTCCGGGCCAATTTCGGGGACGAGATAGTGATAGTTGGAGTCGAACCATTTCGTCATCTCCGCCGGGGTGTTCTGGCCTTCGCCGCGCGCGATCGTGAAGTACCCCGCGAGGTCGACCGAGCCGTCGGCCGCGACGAGTGAGGAGAAACGGGTCGGAACGGCGCCGACGGTCACCGCGACATCCAGCATTTGGTCGTAGAACGAAAAGGCCTCCGGGATAGACGAATCGGTTCGGCCGAGCCCGAGTTCGGCCAAGCGCTCGCGTGTGACTCGTCGTAGCTCGCGTGCGCTGTCTTCGAGCTGCTCGGCGGTCGTGTTTCCGGCCCAGAAAGACTCAACTGCCTTCTTGAGTTCGCGTCGTCGACCGATCCGCGGATAACCGAGGATGCTGCCGGTGGGGAAGGAGGGGCTCGTCATGCGGATTCCTTGTTCGTCGATGCTACGGCGGTGAGGCCAGCCCCCTCGAGGACGGAGAGAACGGCCCGATGCTGGTTGAAAGTGTAAAGGTGGAGTCCGGGCGCTCCCGCGTCAAGGACTTCTGTGGCGAGCGCGGTCGCGTGTTCGATCCCGACGGCCGCCTGACGGTCGATCGAGTCGGTCGCGTGCAGCCGCCGGGACAACTCCTCGGGTCGTCGCTCCCCCGTCAGGTCGAGAATTCGTTCGAGTCTGGCTGGCGAGGTCGCGGGCATAAGACCGGGAAGGATCGGAATGGTGACTCCGGCGGCCTGTGCCTCGGAGACGAACCTCACGTAGTCCTCCGCGTGGAAGAAGAGCTGGGTGATCGCCATGGTCGCCCCGGAGACTTGTTTCGCGAGAAGGGTGTCAATGTCCTGGTTCGATCGCTTGGATCTCGGGTGCCCATTCGGGAAGGCGGCAACGGCGACGCGAACCTTCGAGCGCGATGACGGGATGTGGCCGCCGCCGGTCGCGCTGCGCGACTGAAGCGTCGAGTATTGAGCCCGTTCGGTCTGCACCCGGTGGATGAGCTGCACGAGTTCCGATGCGCTGCCGAGGTC
>JAUZFY010000145.1 GCA_030840185.1 Microbacteriaceae bacterium
CCATCCCCACCGCGGGCGGCACGCTGTGGAACGACAACTTCCTCATTCCGATCGGATCGCAAAAGAAGTCTGCGGCCGAGGAGTTGATCAACTACTACTACCAGCCGGAGGTCGCCGCAGAGGTCGCCGCCTGGGTGAACTACATCACCCCTGTTGTCGGAGCGAAGGAGGCGATGCAAAACATCGACCCGGCACTCGCCGAAAATCAGCTCATTTTCCCGAACGAGCAGACGCTCTCCAAGGCGCGCGTCTTCCGCACTCTCTCGAGCGCGGAGGAGAGCAAGTACAACGCCGCCTTCCAGGCCGTTCTGCTGGGCTCGTAGTGGCCACCGGAGCATTCGCCGAAGCGGGCGCGGACCTCGAGCTCGTCGGGGTGCACAAGCGGTTCCCCGGTTTTACGGCGATCGAGGACCTGAGTCTCACCATTCCAGCCGGTTCGTTCTTCGCGCTGCTTGGGCCCTCAGGGTGCGGCAAGACCACGACTCTCCGCCTCGTCGCCGGGCTGGAGGAGGCGACCGCCGGCCGGATCCTGATCGGCGGAAAGGACGTGACCGACACCAAGCCATTTCAGAGGCCGGTCAACACGGTCTTCCAGAGCTACGCGCTGTTCCCGCACATGTCGATCATCGAAAACGTGGCGTTCGGCCTCCGCCGGCGCAAGATCGCGGATGCCACGGCGAAGGCCCACGAGGCGCTCAGCCTCGTCGAACTCGACCACCTCGCGACCCGGCGGCCGTCCCAACTCTCCGGCGGGCAACAGCAGCGGGTCGCGCTCGCGCGAGCGATCGTGAATCGGCCGGCGCTTCTGCTTCTCGACGAGCCGCTCGGTGCACTCGACCTCAAGCTGCGGCGCCAGATGCAACTGGAACTGAAGTCCATCCAGGAGGAGGTCGGACTCACTTTCCTTCACGTCACCCACGACCAGGAGGAGGCCATGACGATGGCCGACACGGTCGCGGTCATGAACAAGGGGCAAATCGAGCAACTCGGCGCCCCCGAGGTTCTCTACGAGCTTCCGCGAACGGCGTTCGTCGCGAACTTCCTCGGCCAGTCCAATCTCTTCACCGGCCCGGTCGCCGATACGACGGCCGACAGCATCTCGGTGAACATCGCGGGAAGCAAGATCGTCGTGCCGAAGGCGCGGGCCAAGCGACACTCCGGGCAGGTCACGGTCGGTGTGCGACCGGAAAAACTGAGTCTGCATGTGACCGCCCCGGAGGAGGCGGCGGGAACCAATATTCTCGGGCCGGGTCGCGTCATCGACGTGTCGTTCAGCGGGGTGAGCAGTCAATACATCGTGGCCGTGCCCGGACTCGGCTCGATTATCGTCTTCGCCCAGAACATGGGGGCCGGTCCAATCGCCCCGGAGGGCGCCGAGACCTGGGTGTCGTGGAGGGTGGAGCACGGATTCGGTTTGGAGGACGAGGCGAGCGCCGCGCCGCGATTCACCGCAGACGACGATACAGCCACCATCGCCGAGCAGAAGAAACACGCCCTCATGACGGAACTCGAGGAAGCCTAGGGCATGGCTTTCTCCGCATTCGCGACCGGTACGGCACGGGAGCAGGTGCCGCGCCGCAAGAGCCGCGTCGCGCTCCTGCTGCTGATGCCGGGCATCCTCTACCTGGTGCTGTTCTTCCTGGTTCCGCTCGTCTCTCTCGTCATCACCTCCCTCCAGGCGCCATCAACGTTCGGGGACGTCGGGTCGTACCAGACAGCCTTCGACTGGAACAACTACGTGGTCTCGATCACGCAGTACGGCGACCAGATCGTCCGCTCGTTCTTCTACGCGGTGCTCGCAACGGTGTTCGCCCTGCTGTTCAGCTATCCGCTGGCCTACTTCATCGGGGTGACGGCCCGCCGCTGGCCGCTGCTGCAGAACCTCATGCTGGTGCTCGTGATTGCGCCGTTCTTCATCAGCTTCCTGTTGCGAACACTCGCCTGGAAGTCGCTGCTTTCGGACGAGTCCGGGTTCGTCACCGGGCTCAAGGCGCTTTCGCTGCTTGCCCCGGATGCGCACGTCACCGGCACGCCGGTCGCCGTCGTCTTCGGACTCACCTACAACTTCATCCCGTTCATGACTCTCCCGCTGTACGCGGCGCTCGAGCGACTCGATACTCAGTACCTCGAGGCCGGAAGCGACCTGTACGCCCGCCCGTCCACCGTCTTTCGCAAGGTGACGATCCCGCTATCGATGCCGGGGATCGTCTCCGGCGTGCTGCTCACCTTCATCCCCGCCGCCGGCGACTATGTCAACGCCAGTCGCGAATTCCTCGGCGGGACGGGCACCGCCATGATGGGAAACGTCATCGAGAGCAACTTCCTCATCCTGCTCAACTACCCGGCGGCTGCGTCGCTTTCCATCATCCTCATGGTGGTCATCCTCGCGATAGTCACCGTGTACGTCCGCCGCAGCGGAACGGAGGACCTGCTGTGACCGTGCAGGAGGGGCTCGTCATCGCGACCGCGGTCGATGCACCGCAACCGCCCCGCCCCCGCCGGGCGCGGTTCAGCCTGGGAAGCTGGCTGCTGCCGGTCTACACGGCGCTCGCCCTGATCTTCCTGCTCATCCCCATCGCGTACACCTTCGTGTTTTCATTCAACAACTCGCTGAAGTCCAACATCTCGTGGCGCGGGTTCACCCTCGACAACTGGACCAACGTCTGCAATGCGCAAGACGTCTGTGCGGCGTTCGGCAACAGCATCCTGATCGGTGTCGTCGCGACCGTGGTGGCAACGGCGCTCGGGACCGCCATTGCGATAGCGCTCGTGCGCTACCGGTTCCGTTTCCGGTCCGCGATCAGCCTGCTGCTCTTCCTCCCGATGGCCACCCCGGAGGTTGTGCTCGGTGCCGGTCTCGCCTCCGAGTTCCTCGGAGCCGGAGTGCAGAAGGGGATCGGCACGATCATCATCGCCCACATCATGTTCTGCATCAGCTTCGTGGTGGTCACGGTCAAGGCGCGGGTTTCCAGCCTCGATCCCGCCCTCGAAGAGGCCGGGCGGGACCTGTATGGCTCGCCTGCCCAGGTATTCTGGCGGATCACGTTCCCGCTTCTGCTCCCCGGCATCATTGCCGCGGCCCTACTCTCGTTCGCGTTGAGCTTCGACGACTTCATCATCACGAGCTTCAATTCCGGTCCGACCACCACGTTTCCCAAGTTCGTGTACATTTCCGCGGCTCGCGGGATCCCCGCAGAGGCGAATGTCATCGCGTCGGCGGTCTTCCTGCTCGCGATTGTTCTTGTCATCAGCCAGCAGGTCACCGCCGCATCGCGGCGCAAGCGGCTGTCGCGGGTCGGCTGATGGCCTACCCCGACCGGGAGAGACTCGACGAGGTCTGGCGAATCGAAACGGAGACGTTCACCGCGGCGCGGCCGCGCTCGCGCGAACTCTTCACCGCGGCGACGCCGCATCTTCCCGACGGCGTTCCGATGTTGTGGATGGCGAAGTGGCCCGGGCCCTGGCCCGTCTACGTGGAGAGCGCGGCCGGTTCGCACTTTCGGGATGTCGACGGCATCGACCACGTCGACCTGTGTCTCGGCGACACCGGGGCGATGTGCGGGCACGCGCCACCGGCCTCCGTCGCCGCGATTTCGGCCCAGCTGTCTCGCGGCTCGACCTTCATGCTTCCCACCGCGGATGCCGCGGCCGCCGCCGAACTACTTGCCGAGCGATTCGGGGTGCCGAGCTGGCAATTCAGCCTCTCGGCCACGGACGCGAACCGCAGCCTCATCCGCTACGCAAGGCAGGTGACCGGCCGGCGCAAGATCGTGGTCCACGACTTCTGCTACCACGGCACCGTCGACGAGGCGTACGCGACCCTCGATGAGACCGGCGCTGTGGTCGAGAGGCGGGGCACGATCGGGGCGCCGGTTCCGCCGTCGCTCACGACCGAGGTCGTGCCGTTCAACGATGTGCCAGCCCTCGAGCGGGCATTCGCGACCGGCGAGATCGCGGCGATGCTCATCGAACCGGCGCTCACGAACATCGGAATCGTGCTGCCCGATCCGGGTTATCACGAGGCGGTTCGCTCGCTCTGCACCCGGTACGGCGTGATCCTGATCATCGACGAGACGCACACCCTGTGCGCTGGTCCCGGGGGCATGATTGCCCGCGACGGGCTCGACCCCGACGCCGTCGTGGTCGGAAAGAGCATCGGCGGGGGGATACCGGCCGCGGCTTACGGGATGACGGCGAGTTTCGCCGCCCTCGTGCGCGCATCGCTGCACCTCGAGGACATCGACGTCGGGGGAGTCGGCGGTACCCTCGCAGGAAACGCGCTCTCGCTCGCCGGAATCCGGGCGACTCTCGGCGAGGTGCTCACGGCCGACAGCTTCGCCGGGATGATCGACCGCGCCACCGAGTGGACCGTCGGGGTACAGGCGGCGCTCGACGAGTTCGCCGTGCCGTGGCAGGTCACCCAACTCGGCGCGCGATCGGAGTACAGCTTCCGGGCGACCCCACCTCACGACGGAGCCGAAGCCGCGGCGGCGGATGACTTCGAGCTGCAGCAGTTCCTGCACCTGCATGCCCTGAACCGCGGCATCCTGATCACGCCGTTCCACAACATGGCGCTCATGGCGCCGACGACGACCGCGGCGGACGTGGAACGGCACACCGCCGCGTTCCGCGAGGCAATCGTTGCGCTGTACGCCTGAGCCGGCGACCGGCGCGTTCGCTCGGGCCCTCGTTTCGCGTTTGGTCCTCCGCGGTCAGCCCTGAGTCACAAGCTCAGACGCGCGGATGGTTCCCACCGGCACACCCCCGCCGAGCACGCGTTCGGTGGTCAGGCCGGCAACCCGCGCTGCGTCGTCCTCGGAAATGACGCCGACCGAAGCGAGCAGCCGAAGCGCGACGAGCGTGGTCGCCCGATTACTTCCATCCACCATCTTGAGGGCGACCGCGGCGCGGCCCGGGGCGGCCATGATGATGACGCCCTCCGCGCCGCCCTTGGTCACGAGCCCCAACTGTTCGGCGACGACGGTGTTCGCCCTGCCCGGGCCGTCGATGGCCCAGGGGTCACCGAGGATCGCTCTGACGAGACGGGCGGCCTCACCATCGGTCGAGGAGCAGGCGTTGGCGACGCCGGTCGCGAGCCCGCGCAGCGTCGTCGCGAAGACCGGCGCGCCACAGCCGTCGACACCGATCCGGCCGATCGGCTCGCCGATGAACTCCTCGACCGTCGACCGGATGAGTTGTTGAAGCGGGTGGTCTCGCTCGAGATAGGTGTCGGTCGGCCAGCCGTTGTGCACGCAAGCGAGCAGGAATGCGGCGTGCTTGCCGGAGCAATTCATCGTGACTCGCGACGGGGCGGCGGCCGCGTGCCGAGAGGCGGAATCCAGCGGCCAGTCGATCGGGCACTGCAGCGCGTTCTCGTCAAGGCCGGCACGGTCGAGCACCGACCGCACGACGGCGACGTGCGCCGGTGTGCCGGCGTGACTCGCGGTCGCGAGAACCAGCTGAGCTCCTTCGAGGGAGACTCCGGAGCGAAGCACCGCGATTGCCTGGAACAGCTTCAGGGAAGATCGGCCGTAGACGAGTGCCGACCCGTCACCGAGCTCGCGAAGCACCGAGCCGTCGGGGGAGACGACGACGGCGGCTCCGAGGTGGCGGGACTCATCGAGCCCCGACCGCTCGAGGATTGCGAGTTCGACGACTCCGGCCCGGTCGAGGGGGTGGCTCACAGCGCGGCAAGCGCGTCGTCGATGACCGTGATCGCCTCGCGAAGCAGGTCGTCCGAGATCGCAAGCGACGGAAGGAACCGGATGACGTTGCCCCAGGTTCCCGCGTTGAGCAGAAGCACCCCGTTCTGCGCCGCG
This sequence comes from Microbacteriaceae bacterium, assembly GCA_030840185.1. GTDB lineage: Bacteria > Actinomycetota > Actinomycetes > Actinomycetales > Microbacteriaceae > Lacisediminihabitans. Next base: position 5,820 of record JAUZFY010000145.1, read on the forward strand.
TACGCGGTGATCGCAGCGACCGCGCCGGCGTTCGGTTCGGAGGTTCCCGGAAGCACGAGTTCTATGGCGAGCATCGCACCCTTGCCACGCACGTCACCGATCACGTCGTACCGGTCCTTGAGGTCGAGAAGAGCCGGAAGGAGGGTGGCCTCGATCCGTTCCGCCTCTGCCAGCAGACCGCGGGACTCGATCTCTTGGAACACGGCGATCGCGGCAGCGGCAGCCACCGGATTCCCGGCGAAGGTTCCGCCGAGTCCACCGGGATGGGACGCATCCATGATTTCGGCGCGCCCGGTGACCGCGGCGATTGGAAGGCCGCCGGCTATGCCCTTCGCGCTCAGCACAACGTCGGGCACGATGCCGGAATGCTCGCTCGCGAAGTACCGACCGGTGCGGGCCATCCCGCTCTGGATTTCGTCGGCGATGAACACCACCCCGTTCGCCCGGCACCACTC
>JAUZFY010000149.1 GCA_030840185.1 Microbacteriaceae bacterium
ATCCACCGCATGGCGAGGTCCGCTGAGGAGATGTTGTACCTCGCGATGGAGGACTTCCGCATCGACATCATGGTCGGCAAGGGCGCCGGAGCGACCTCCATTCCGCTCGATCTCGCTCCATTCACCCTTGTCGGCGCCACAACCCGCTCCGGGCTGCTGCCTAATCCGCTTCGGGACCGCTTCGGGTTCACCGCACACCTCGAGTTCTACTCGGACGGTGAACTCGAACAGGTGCTCACCAGGGCCGCCGCGCTCCTGGACCTTGACGTCGACCGCGAGGCGCTTGCCGAAATCGCCGGCCGATGCCGCGGAACGCCGAGAATCGCCAACCGGCTGCTTCGTCGGGTACGGGACTACTCGCTCGTGCACGGCTCGACCGGCCTCGAAGCAGTGAACGCCGCCCTCGAGCTGTACGACGTTGATGCCCTCGGGCTCGACCGACTCGACCGAGCCGTCATGCAGATCCTCCTTACCCGCTTCGACGGAGGACCGGTTGGGCTCAACACGCTCGCGGTGTCTGTCGGCGAGGAGGCGGAGACCATCGAGTCGGTGGTCGAGCCATTCCTCGTGCGCATCGGTCTCATCACCCGCACGCCGCGCGGGCGGGTGGCGACGAGGGAGGCGTGGAAGCATTTCGGTATCACCCGGGCCGATTCTGCGCTCTTCGGCGATGACCTATAATTCAAGCTGGTCACACAGCGCACAGGGTTAGACTCCCCGTGTTCCCACAAGCGCCCGGAAGGCTCTAAAACCCATGGATTACTCCCTCATTCTTATCGCCGTCGCGCTGGCGGTCTTCGTCTTCTTCCAGTTCCGAACGTCGCGTAAGCGCGCGAAAGAGACCGCAGCTCGCCAGTCGGCGATCGGTCCCGGCGTCGAGATCATGACCAATTACGGCCTGTACGGAACCGTCATCTCCATCGACGAGGACACGAACGTTGCCCTGATCGAGACCACCCCCGGAACCGTCCTGAAGATCCACCGCCAGACCATTCTGAAGGCGGTCGAGGACGAGACTCCCGCCAGCGACGAGGCCGTCACAGACGAGCCAACAGCGCAACTCAACACGGACAACGCCATCGTGATGGGGGACCCCGAGTTCGGTGAGCGGGTCGAGCCGGCGGCGAAGCCGGTTCCGAAGTCCGCTCCCGAGAAGAGCGAAGACTAACCACTAACCTGTTGTGTGCTCGCGCGCAATTGCGCGCGAGCCTGAAGTGTGCCCGTGGCAGAGCGGTCATGGCACACACGTAGAAAGCTGAGTTCACCGTGGCAAAAACGACCCCGGTCAAGAAGGCGCTGAGATCGCTGACCTGGCTTCTGGTTATCGTTGCAGCGCTCACGGCACTCAACGGCTACGGAGCGCTCTTTGCCGCAGGCACCTGGGCGCCGAAGCTCGCACTCGACCTCCAGGGCGGCACCCAGATCATCCTCACCCCGGTGGTGGCCAACGGTCAGGCCCAGCCGACGAGCGAACAGCTCAACCAGGCTGTGTCGATCATCCGCCAGCGAATAGACGCTAGCGGCGTGTCCGAGGCGCAGATCAATACGCAGGGCGCATCGAACGTCGTCGTTTCCCTCCCCGGTACCCCGGACCAGGCGACGATCAATCGCATCGAATCGTCGGCCAAACTCGAGTTCCGCGCCGTTCTTCAGACGGATGCCGTGTCGACGAGCGCCGTCGGGGGAGCGAGTGCATCGCCGAGCCCATCCCCGTCCGTCCCCCTCGCCTCGACTCCGAGCGTCAAGCCGTCCAACGGGAGTGACAGCGCGTGGATCACGCCCGCACTCGCGCAGGAATACGCCGCCTTCAGCTGCGACAAGGTGAACAGCGTCGGCGCGAACGTTGCCGACCCGGCGAAGCCGCTCATCACCTGCGACAACCTCGGAACGAAGCAGCAGGGAGTCAACAAGTACATCCTCGGACCGGTCGAAGTGGCCGGAACCACCATCAGCGACGCGACGAACGGCCTGGTCACCAACCAGCAGGGGGTGAGCACCGGCCAGTGGGCGGTCAACATCGTCTTCAACGCGAAGGGGACCAGCGAGTTCGCGAACGTCACTCAGCGACTCGTGGGGGAGACGGGCGCCAAGAACCAGTTCGCCATCGTGCTCGACGGTCGGGTGATCTCCGCCCCGACGACGCAAGCCGCCATCACCAACGGCAAGCCCCAGATCACCGGGTCGTTCACCCAGACCTCGTCCAAGACACTCGCCGATCAGCTCAAGTTCGGCGCGCTGCCGATCGGCTTCACCGTTCAGAGTAATTCCAGCATCTCGCCAACCCTCGGAACGAGCCAGCTGCAGAGCGGCTTGCTCGCGGGGCTCATCGGTCTGATCCTCGTCGTTCTGTACTCGCTTCTGCAGTACCGAACGCTCGGGTTCATCACCATCGCGTCCCTCGTTGTCGCCGCCACGCTCACCTACCTCGTCGTGCTGTTCCTGTCCTGGCGTGAGGGGTACCGTCTTTCGCTCGCAGGTGTTGCCGGACTGATCGTCGCCATCGGTATCACCGCGGACTCCTTCATCGTCTACTTCGAACGAATACGCGACGAGCTGCGGGATGGAAGAGCGCTCGAGTCGGCGGTCGAGGCCGGATGGAAGCGGGCTGTCCGCACAATCGTGGCCTCGGACACGGTCAACTTCCTCGCCGCAGCGACGCTTTACATCCTCGCGGTCGGCAACGTCAAGGGCTTCGCCCTGACCCTCGGGATCACGACGCTGATCGACCTCGTCGTCGTCATGCTTTTCACACACCCGATGCTGCAACTCCTCGCCCGTCGTCCGTTCTTCAGCGAGGGTCACCGGTTCAGCGGTCTCGACCCGCGCGCGCTCGGGGCGGTCTACCGAGGGCGTGCGACCTTCCGCGAACCGGCGGCCGCGCTTGCGAGCAGGAAGCTCGCGGGGGGTCGGGAGGTGCAGAAGCGCCAGACCATCGCCGAGCGCAAGGCGGCCGAGCTCGAGGCATCCCGGCCGATGACCGGCAAGCGCGCGCCGGGCACCAAGCCGACCAGCACCGCGCCGAGCGGTTCGGCGGCCACGAAGACCAGTAGCAAGACCGATGGGAAGGACTCCTGATGGCCAGCTTCTCCCAGTTCGGCAACGACCTCTACACGGGCAAGCGTTCGTACAACATCATCGGCAAGCGCAAGATCTGGTACGCGATCTCCGCGGTTCTGGTCCTGATCGTGATCGTCGTTCCGATCATCCGCGGCGGATTCGCCTTCGGCATCGAATTCGTCGGCGGATCGCAGTTCCAGATCTCAAACACCGCCGGCCTTGATTCGGCCAAGGCTCAGGCGCTGGCCCAAAGCACTGTGCTCAAGGTCGAGCCGGGATCGAACCCGATCGTCTCCCTCGTCGGTAACGACAGGTCGGTGCTCGTGCAGACCGACCAGCTCACGAGCACACAGAGCTCCAACATCCAGCAAGCGCTTGCCACAGCCTTCAACATCAAGAGCTCCGCGGTCACCACCTCATTCATCGGTCCGACCTGGGGCCAGGACATCTCACGGCAGGCGATTACCGCACTAATAGTCTTCGTCATCCTCGCCGCGATAGTGATGGCGCTGTACTTCCGCACCTGGAAGATGTCCGCCGCTGCCATGACCGCTCTGCTGCACGACCTCGTGATCACGGCCGGAGTGTACGGCGTGTTCCATATCGAGGTCACCCCGGCGGCGGTGATCGGATTCCTGACCATCCTCGGGTACTCGCTCTACGACACGGTCGTCGTGTTCGACAAGATCAGGGAGAACACGAGCGAAGACGGAGCCGAGTCGCGGCGCACATTCGGGGAGTCGGTCAACCTCGCGGTCAACCAGACGC
>JAUZFY010000167.1 GCA_030840185.1 Microbacteriaceae bacterium
CGCCTACGACCTCGTCTCGGCAACCCTCACGCCCCACCCCGCCTCCAGCTGGGCGAAACGCGACCTGCCACTCGACGGTCCGCCGAAGGGATTCACGGATGCCGTGCTTCCCGACGAGTTCCCGCTCTCGATGTTCTACGAGGCCCTGTCAAAGAAGATGACGGGCGTCGTCGATTCCACCGCGGGTATCACCGCCAACCGATAGAAGCGGTGCTCGATCGGTGACATCCCTTCGCGCCGGATGGAAGCTGCGGTATGAATGCGGATGTCAGACTAGTGCGATGACGCAACTGCACGATCCAAGCTACCGAGGCTTTGCCTCCGACAACTACGCCGGCGCGCACACGGAGGTCATCGCCGCGATCGCCGACGCGAACGGCGGCCATCAGATTTCCTACGGCGAGGACGTGTACACCGGCCGCCTGCAGGAACTGATGAAGCAGCACTTCGGTCCCGACGCGGAAACCTTCCCGGTTTTCAACGGCACCGGCGCCAATGTCACCGCCCTGACATCCCTGCTGCCGCGCTGGGGCGCGGTCATCGCGAGCTCCACCGCGCACATTCACACCGATGAGAATGGCGCGCCGGAGCGCATCAGCGGACTCAAGCTCCTCACCGTGCCGACGCCGGACGGCAAGCTCACTCCAGAACTCATCGACCGCGAGGCCTGGGGATGGGGCGACGAGCACCGGGCACAGCCGCTCGCCGTCTCCATCGCTCAGACGACCGAACTTGGAACTCTGTACACGGTGGAAGAGATCCGGGCCATTGCGGACCACGCGCACTCGAGGGGGATGACTCTTCACATGGACGGGGCGCGAGTGTCCAATGCGGCAGACGCCCTGCGGGTTCCGTTCCGGGAGTTCACGACGGATGCGGGAGTCGACATCCTGAGCTTCGGCGGCACCAAGAATGGTTTGCTCTACGGCGAGGCCATCGTCGCGCTCAACCCGCCGGTCGCCAACGGGCTCATCTACCTGCGCAAGCTCAACATGCAGCTTGCCTCGAAGATGCGTTTCGTCTCGGCCCAGCTGATCGCTTTGCTCTCGGATGACCTGTACCTGCGCTCGGCGCACCACGCCAACGCGATGGCCGGCCACCTTCGCCGATCGCTCGAGGACGCCATCGAGAACGGCCTGACCGGGCTGTCCTTCAGCCAGCCGACCCAGGCGAACGCGGTCTTTGGAGTGCTGGCAAACGAGTCAGCCGATCGCCTCAAGGAGAAATTCCGCTTCTACGACTGGGATCGCGCGAAGAACGAGGTGCGGTGGATGACAGCGTTCGACACGACTGAGGCCGATGTTGACGCGTTCGTTGCCGCCATCATCGAGGAACTGGGCGGCCTGCGGGTCGAGTAGCGCCCGACGCAGGAGGACGCGTATCGAGACCACGGACCACGCCCGGTTTCGATACGGCCGCTGCGCGACCTACTCAACCCACATACGGCCGCTGCGCGACCTACTCTCAACCCGCAGTTGGGCCGGAAGCGGGCTACGGGCGCAGCATTACCTTGATCGCGCGGCGCTCGTCCATCGCCGCATAGGCCTCGGCGACCTCGCTGAGCGGAACCGTGAGGTCGAAGACGCGACCGGGATCGATCGCACCCGAGAGCACCTCTGGCAGTAGTTCCTCGATGTAGCTGCGAACCGGAGCGACACCGCCGTTGACGCCGACGTTGGTGCCGAACAGTTGACGGATCGGCAATTCCGAGCCGCCGTTCGGCACGCCGACGTATCCGACCATGCCGCCTGGCCTCGTCGACCGGATCGCCTGGTCCATGGACTCGGCCGTCCCAACACACTCGAGCACGCAATCCGCACCAACGCCGTCGAACATCGCCTTGATCCGGTCGATCCCGGCCTGGCCGCGCTCCTCAACGATGTCGTCCGCGCCGAAGGCCCGGGCGACGACCTGACGATCCTCGTTACGGGACATCGCCACCACACGGCTTGCCCCGAGGCGCTTTGCCGCAAGAACGGCGCACAGGCCGACGGCCCCGTCGCCGACGACGACGACCGTGCTTCCGGCCGTCACGCCGGCGGAGATCGCGGCGTGGTGCCCGGTTCCCATCACATCGGCGAGGGTCAGGAGGCCGGGGATCAGGGAATCATCGGGAATTTCCGGAGTGGCGACGAGCGTTCCGTCGGCGTGCGGCACGCGAACGAACTCGCCCTGACCACCGTCGGCGAAGCCGCCGACCCGATCGTCTGCGCCCCACCAGCCACCGTGGAGGCACGAGGTGCTGACCCCGTTGCGGCAGTTCACGCACGTCATGTCGCAGTCGTAGAACGGCGCGATAACAAAGTCACCGACCGCGATCTTCTCGACGTCCGAGCCGACGGCTTCGACAATGCCGACAAACTCGTGGCCGATGCGGCGGGGGTGAGCGATGGGAGTAACGCCGCGGTAGGGCCACAGATCGGAGCCACAGACGCAGGCAGCAACGACACGAACGATCGCGTCACCGCCGGTGGAAAGAGTGGGGGTGGGGACTTCTTCGAGACGCACATCGCGCTCACCGTGGATAACTGTTGCAAACATGAAATCGAGCCTAGGACACGGAAAATGTGAGCCGCATCAGCGGGCGAGCACGCTCGAAATTGCCGCTCCGATCTGCGAGCGCAACGTGAGGGTCCAGGTCACCGTGAGGTGGTCCTGGTCGCGGTAGACGTTCGCCCCGCCAACGACACTGAAGCACTTGGTGGAGTCGCAGTACTTGTTAGTGAAGTCCAGAAGCGTCGCGCCACTCGCCCGCGCGGCCACCCCGATCGGGTCAACCGGTTGCAGCACGTCCTTGCGCGGCTCGGTACAGTCCTTCGGCGATGTGACCCTCAGACACTTGTTGGGGTCGTCGAGGAAGTCCGGGTTGTCGATCAAGGTGACGATCGGCGCGCCCTTTGCCTGAGTCCACGCCCGCGAGAATCCGGCGGCAACCTGATCGGTTTTGCCGCTCGCGGTGCTCGCCGTGGTGACGTACGGGGTGTTATGCAGCGCTGTTGTGAAGATTGCGCTGTAGGTCGGTTGCTTCGCGAGGGTCGCCTTGAGGTTGCTCAGCCAGTCGCGGCAGGAGTTGGTGAAGGCCACGCTCGGACCGCCAACGGGAGTCGTCGTCCACGGGCAGGCGCCCTTCAGGTAGGTCGTGAGCGACCAACCCTTTGCGTTAGCGAGCGAGATCATTGTGTCGATGTACTGGTACGCGTGACTGTCACCGATGAGCGCGACGCGGGAGGCATCCGGGGCAGTGGAACCGAAATGGCAGGCCGTAACCGCCGACTCGTTGAGCTCGACGAAGCATCCCGGATAGTTCGGCTGGTCGGCATTGCCGAATCCGGAGCTCGGGATCACCGCGTTGGCGAGCTTGGGATTCTGGCAGGTCGCGGATTCCTCGGCCCCGAAGCACGCCGGCGGGTTTGCGTTGATCGACTTGAGCTCGGCGGCTGCCGCCTGATACTTGGGGTTGTTCACCGCGAATGCGCCAGCCACGAGCAGCGACGACACGACCATGAGCGAGACCATGAACGCGTACGTAATCCGTGGTTTGCGCACGAGAAGAAACTTCCAGGTGCGCGCGGGGTCTTCGATGTAACGCTTGGTCAGCCACCCGAGAACGAATGAGACGAGGAAGAGGGCCACCCGGTTGATGCCCAACAGTCCCCAGCCCGGGATGTACGGGGCGATGACAATAAGCGGCCAGTGCCAGAGATACACGGAATAGGAGATGTCGCCGATGAACCGCTGCGGCCGACCGCCGAGTATCGAGCCGATGTCCCACGGGCGTTCGGCCCGGGAGGAGGCGAGGATCGCGACCGATCCCAGTACCGGCACAATCGCCGCGGTGCCCGGGAATTGGGTGTCCTGGTTGTACTGGTAGCTTGCGACGAGAATCGCGATGAGCCCGGCGTAGCCGAGAAGGTTGGGCCAGATTGCCCCCCGCGGCCGCCACTTGGGCAGGAGGGCGAGCACTGCGCCCGCCCCGAATTCCCACACTCGCGTGAACGTGACGAAGAACGCCTCCGCGGGATTGCTGTTGGTGTAGATCACCGACACGACGAATGACAGCAGGCTCACGACGACGACGAGCGCGATCATGGGCAACCAGCGCCGGGAGGCGAAGAATTTCACGCCGAGCCAGGTCGCGCCAAGCAGCAGCAGCGGCCAGACCACGTAGAACTGCTCCTCGAGCGAGAGCGACCAGTAGTGCTGGACCACGGTCGCCTGGTGTGCCGCAAGGTAATCCACCGACCCCAGCGCGAGCGACCAGTTTTCGAAGTAGAAGGTGCTCGCGAGGATCTCTTTGAGCGAGTCGACGAGGCTCGACAGCGGAAGGATGAAGATCGTCGCGAGCGTCGCGAAGATCAGAACGGTGACGGATGCCGGAAGCAACCGGCGCACACGTTTGGCCCAGAACGCCGGGAGGGCGATCCGGCCGGTCCGCTCGAGTTCGCGGGCGAGCTGCCCGGTGATCAGGAATCCGGAGATGACGAAGAAGATGTCGACACCGATGTACCCGCCCGAGAGGCGACCCGGCCAGAAGTGATACAGCACGACCATAACCACGGCCACGGCCCTCAGTCCCTGCACGTGTGGCAAAAAGTGAGTCGGCTTGCTCTTTGTCGCCGGGGCGAGACGCTCGGCAGTGCGGAATTCAGACATCGCGCATCAGGCTAACAGTGCCTCCTGATGTCTAACTTGATCAACGCGGCTTGGACTACGCACCTTTCCGGATACTCAGTGAGTCACCGACCGCGTCGAGGTCGACCATCACGAGGTCGCCGTCCTGGATGTCGCCTCTCAACAGCGCCGTGGCGAGCCCGTTGTCAATCTGCTCCTGCATGAGTCGGCGCAGCGGCCGCGCACCGTAGATTGGGTCGTACCCGCGATCGGCGAGCCAGGCCCGGGCATTCGGGGTGACGGCCAGATCGAGGCGCCGGTCCTGCAGCCTCCGCGACAACCGGTCGATGTAGAGCTCCACGATCTGGGCGAGGTCGTCCGTGCTCAGGGAGCTGAAAATCACGATGTCGTCGAGCCGGTTGAGGAACTCTGGTTTGAACGCCTGCCGAACCAGGGACATCACACCCTGCTCCTTTTCCGTCGTGCTGAACGTCTGATCGACGAGGAATTGGCTTCCCAGATTGGAGGTGAGGATGAGAATGGCGTTGCGGAAATCGACAGTGCGGCCCTGGCCGTCGGTCAGTCGTCCGTCATCGAGCACCTGAAGCAGCACGTCGAACACGCTGCTGTGCGCCTTCTCAACCTCGTCGAGCAGCACCACCGAGAATGGCCGGCGTCGCACCGCCTCGGTCAGCTGGCCGCCCTGCTCATAGCCGATGTACCCGGGAGGAGCGCCGAGCAGGCGGGCGACCGAATGCCGCTCTCCGTACTCGCTCATGTCGATGCGCACCATCGCCCGCTCGTCGTCGAAGAGGAATTCGGCGAGCGCCTTGGCGAGCTCGGTCTTTCCGACTCCGGTCGGACCGAGAAACAGGAAGGATCCGGTGGGGCGGTCGGCGTCGGCGATTCCGGCCCTCGAGCGGCGCACCGCCTCGGCCACCGCCTTCACTGCCGGCTTCTGCCCGACGAGCCGCTTGCCGAGTTCGGCCTCCAGCCCGAGCAGCTTCTCCGTCTCCCCCTGCATGAGGCGGCCGACCGGGATTCCCGTCCAGGACGCCACCACCGCGGCGATATCCTCCTCGGTGACCTGCTCGTTGACCATGCGAGGGCCCGTGCTCTCCGCTTGCTCTGCCGCCGCAATGTCCTTCTCGATACGCTTGATCACCTCGTAGTCCAGCCGGGACGCGTCTTCGTACCGCCCCTCACGCATGGCGCGGTCAAGCTCGATCCTCGCGTCGTTGAGACGGGTCCTCAAATCGCCGACGCCCTGCAATGAGGCTTTCTCGGCCGTCCAGCGGCTGTTCAGCTCGTCGAGTTCCTTCTGCATGACCGCCATCTCGCTGCGAAGCTTTTCGAGCCGCGCACGGGAGGCTTCATCCTTCTCCTTCTTGAGCGCGAGCTCTTCGAGGGTCATCCGGTCAATCGCGCGCTTTAGCTCGTCAATCTCCACCGGGGACGATTCGATCTCCATCTTGAGGCGGCTTGCCGCCTCGTCGACGAGGTCGATCGCCTTGTCCGGCAACTGGCGGCCGCTGATGTACCGGTTGCTCAACGCCGCAGCCGCAACGAGCGCGGTGTCGGCGATGGCCACCCGGTGGTGCGCCTCGTAGCGTTCCTTGAGCCCGCGCAGAATCGCGACGGTGTCTTCGACGGACGGTTCCCCGACGAACACCTGCTGGAATCGGCGCTCCAACGCCGCATCCTTCTCGATGTATTCGCGGTACTCGTCGAGCGTCGTCGCTCCGATCAGCCGCAACTCGCCGCGCGCGAGCATCGGCTTGAGCATGTTGGATGCCGCGACCGATCCCTCGCCACCGCCGGCTCCCATCAGGGTGTGCAGCTCATCGACGAAGGTGATGATTTCACCGCCCGCCTCGTTGATCTCCTTGAGCACGGCCTTGAGACGCTCCTCAAACTCGCCGCGGTATTTCGCGCCGGCAACAAGCGCTGCGAGATCGAGCGACACGAGTCGCTTTCCCTTGAGCGAGTCCGCGACATCGCCGGCGACGATCCGCTGGGCGAGCCCCTCGACAACGGCGGTCTTGCCGACCCCAGGCTCACCGATCAACACCGGATTGTTCTTGGTTCGACGGGTGAGCACCTGACTGATCCGTCGGATCTCCGCGTCCCGCCCGATGACGGGGTCGAGCTTGCCGGTACGGGCGATTGCGGTGAGGTCGACGCCGTAGGTTTCCAGCGCCGACCCCTGATTCTCGTCCGAGGCGGGTACGCCCTGCAGGTTGGCCATGTGCGTGCCTTTCTTAACCTTGAGCCGTGTCGACTCAAGTTTACGGGTAACGTGAGGTCAGTTCAAGCGCCGCGAGACGGTCACCGTGAACTTGTCGTCCCGTACCACCTCGAGGGTCCTGCCGACGACCCGCTGAAGCGTCGGACGGTAGGAGAGGTGGGAGTTGTAGACCGTCCACAATTCGCCGCCGGGCCGCAGAACACGCGCGGCATCGCGGAACAGCTTGGTCGCGAGGCCGCTGTGCACCGTGGCGCCGACGTGGAACGGAGGGTTCAGCACGACGAGGTCGGCGCTCTGATCGGGCTGGCGGGAGAGACCG
>JAUZFY010000198.1 GCA_030840185.1 Microbacteriaceae bacterium
CCGAAGCTGTAGAGCCAGTAGGCGAACGCGTTGAGGCGCGGGAAGGCAACATCCGGAGCCCCGATCTGAAGCGGCATGAGCACATTCACGAAGCCGGCGAACAGCGGCGTCGCGAACATCAGCAACATGATCGTTCCGTGCATGGTGAACAGCTGGTTGTACTGATCCTTGGTCGCGACAATCTGCAGACCGGGCTCGAAGAGCTGGGCCCGGATGACCAGAGCCATCACACCGCCGAGCAGGAAGTACATAAACGACGTCATCAGGTAGAGGTACCCGATGGTCTTGTGGTCGGTGGAGGTGATCCAGCTGACCAGGATGTTTCCCTTGCGGCCGACCCGTGGCGCCCCGAACTGCTGGCTCGAGGTCGTGCCGCCGAGGATGGGCGCGGCGGGTGCCGGTGCTGTCGCTGTGCTCATGTGATCGCCTACTTCTGGGCCGACGGAGCCGGCGTATTGCCCGGCTGGTTGGTATTGGTGTTGTACTGCGGCCCGAGAATGCCGGTCTGACCCTTATCGACAAGACTCTGGATGTAGTTCTGATACGTGGTCTCATCGACCACCTTCACCTGGAAGAGCATAAGAGAGTGGTAGTCGCCACAGAGCTCGGCACACTTTCCCGCGTAAGTTCCGATCTTCGTCGGTGTGAAGTACATGTAGTTGTCTTTGCCGGGGATGTTGTCCTTCTTGTACAGGAAGTCGACGATCCAGAACGAGTGATCGACATCGCGGCTCGCGATCTTGATCTGCACGCTCTTGTTCACCGGCAGGTACAGGGTGGGAATCTTGCTCTGGTCGATGGTTCCGTCGGCGTTCTGAAGTTCCTGGGCCTGGACGCCCGGCGAGTAGACGCCCTTTTTGCCCGGCCCGACGTTGTCGTAGTTGAAGTCCCACGCCCAACGCTTGCCGTAGGCCTCGACCTGAACCTGTGGGTTCTTCGTCGGGCTTTCGATGGTGTTCTGTTCCTTGGCAGTGAAGGCGAAGAAGCCGAGAACGAGGATCAGCGGCACGATCGTGTAGAAGATTTCGATCGGAAGGTTGTAACGCAGCTGCACGGGAAGACCGGTCTGGCCCTTGCGCCGGCGGTAGACGATCGCGGCCCAAATGATGAGACCCCACGTGACGATACCGACGGCGAGCAACACGATCCACGAAGTGACCCAGAGGCCCGTGACCCCGTCCGTGTGGTTCGTTATGCCGGGAGTACCAGGCAAGAAGCCTCGCAGCTGCTGCTGGCTGCATCCCGCAAGGGTGACGACGAGCGCCACCGCAACTGGAATTACAGCCAATCGAAGACGGCGGTTAGAGCGCACCTGGAACCTCTCGGATGACACGGACGTAGTACAAGGACTGGATCAAACCACAGTCTATTTGTTGCACCCAGCCTACTCGCAGGACGCGCGCTCCCGGACCGAAACTCGCCCACAACCCCGGAAGTCCGGGCAATTTCGGCAGCAAAAAAGGGAACCGCCGCGAGGCGATTCCCTTCTCTGGATGAGCGTTGAGAGAGCACTGTCAGTGGAAGGAGTCTCCGCACGCGCAACTGCCCTCCGCGTTCGGGTTGTCGATTGTGAAGCCTTGCTTCTGGATCGTGTCCTCGAAGTCGATGGTCGCGCCGTCAAGGTAAGGGACGCTCATCTTGTCGACGACAACCTCGACACCCTCGAAATCGACGGTCGTGTCACCATCCAGCAAGCGCTCATCGAAATAGAGCTGGTAGATAAGTCCGGAACAGCCACCGGGCTGAACGGCGACTCGCAAGCGCAGGTCGTCTCGGCCCTCCTGTTCGTAGAGGCTGCGGACCTTGGTTGCGGCCGTGGTCGTGAGACCGACGCCGTGCGCGGCGGCCTTCGTTTCGGTGAGTGTGGTGTCGGTCATGTCCACTCCTTCAATCGTCGAGAAAAGTCTGCTTCTAGTCTAAGCACCAGATGCCTTGGCTTTTCCCTTGCACCGTGACTATTCAGGATCGCTCGTTGAGGCGCGCGAGAAGCACCGCTTCGGTGAGGATTGCGCGCTGAAATACCCCAAGGTGCAATGACTCGTTCGGGCTGTGAGCGCGGGTGTCGGGGTCTTCCACTCCCGTGACAAGAATCTGCGCGGCGGGGAAAACTTCGACGAGATCCGCGATGAAGGGAATCGAGCCGCCAATCCCGGTCTCAACCGCCTCGGCACCCCAGGCGTCCGTCATCGAGGTTTTCGCCTCGGCCACCGCCCAGCCACTGGTGTCGACGAGGAAACCGTTGCCGAGATCCACGTCAGTAATCTCGAGGTGCGCGCCGAATGGGGCGTTGGCCCGTAGATGCCGCTCGAGAGCATCGAAGGCGTCGGAGCCTTGCTGACCGGGGGCGATCCGGGTGCTGATCCGCACCGTGATCGACGGCGAAAGGGTGTTTGACGCGTTGGCCACGGATGGCGCGTCGATGCCAGTCACCGTGATCGACGGCTTCGACCACATGCGGCTGAGAACGCTGCCGGACCCGATCGGCGAGACACCGTCGAGCAGCGCTGCCTCGCGCCGAAGCTGGTCCTCGCCGTACTCGGGCGTTTCGGCGTCGCGCTGAATCAGTCCGTCTACCGCGACGGAACCGTCGTCGTTGTAGAGCGTCGCGAGCAGCTTGATCGTGGCGAGCATGGCATCCGGCACCGCTCCCCCGAACATGCCGGAATGGGATGCGTGCTCCAGCGTGCTGACCGTGAGGGCGAAGGTGACGTTGCCGCGCAGCCCGACCGTCAGCGATGGGGTGTCAACGTTCCAGTTGTCCGAGTCGGCGACAACGATGACATCGGCAGTAAGTTCGGCCCGGTGATCGCTGAGGAACCGAGTAAACGACCGCGAGCCGAATTCCTCCTCGCCCTCGATGAAGACGGCGAGTCCGAGGTCGAAGTCGGCGCCGACGGTCTCGATGAAGGCCCGGATGGCCGCGACGTGTGCGAGCACTCCCGCCTTGTCATCCGCCGCTCCCCGTCCGTACAGCCGGTCACCGCGAACGGTGGGCTCGAACGGCGCGGACTCCCAGTCCTCATCCTTGCCGGGGGGCTGCACGTCGTGGTGGGCATAAAGGAGAATCGTGGGTTTGCCGTTGCGCGCCGCGCGGGTGGCGAGCACCGCCGGCTGCCCCTTCGTCTCGGTGGATCCGATGGTCGCCTGCGCCACGTTGACGGTTTCGAACACCCCGAGGTCCCGCACAAGGGCCGCGACGGCCTCTGCGCTGTCGCGCACGTGTTGCGGGTCGAAGGCCGCCCAGGAGACGGACGGGATGCGCACGAGTCGGGAGAGGTCGGCAACAGCGGAGGGGAAGCCCGCACTCACCGCCTCGCGCAAAGCCTGCAGAAGTTCTGGTCGAGTGGGCGCCGATGAGGTCATGGAGGTAATCTTAAGCAGACAACGATCGCAAGGAATTCACGTGGCCAAGCCAGATACGAGCAAGACCCCACCCGCGGTCGACGACGAAACGACTGCCGACAGCGTGTCGAGCGGCAAGGGCCGCGCGACTCCGACCAGGCGAGAGCGTGAGGCGGCCAACCTGCGCCCACTGGTTTCAAGCGACCGTAAGGCCAGCAATAAGGCCTCCCGCGAGAAGCTGGCCGAGGCGCGCGAACGAGCCCGCATCGGAATGGCCAGCGGGGATGAGAAGTATCTCCCGATCCGGGAAAAGGGACCTCAGCGGCGCTTCATCCGCGACTACGTTGACGCTCGCTGGAGCGTCGGCGAGCTCGTCATCCCGGTCATGTTCCTCGTGATCATCCTCACCTTCATCAACAACGCGGTTGTGCAGACGGCCTCGATCTTCGGCCTCTGGGCCTTCTTCCTCGTCGCGGTGATCGATTGCCTCGTGGTCGGGCAGATCGTTCAAAAGAAGCTCGCCGCGAAGTACGGCGCCGACAAGGTCCAGCGGGGCAACCGGTGGTACTTGGCAATGCGCGCGCTGCAGTTGCGCACGATGCGCCTGCCGAAGCCGCAGGTGAAGCGCGGCAACTTCCCCTCATAGGTGGGGACTGCCGCACCAGGGCAGTCGCCGGCCGAATTCGCCTAGTGCAACCGGGCCAAGCCACGGTTGATCGATCGCGCCCAGAACGGTCCCCGGTAGAGGAACGCGGTGTAGCCCTGCACGAGGGTCGCCCCCGCGGCCAGTCGCTCGGCGACGTCCGCCGCCGTTTCCACCCCGCCCACGGAGATCACACAGAACTCAGTCGGCACAGTCGCCCGAATGATCCTGAGCACCTCGAGCGAGCGAGCAGCAAGTGGCGCCCCGGATAGTCCGCCGGCGCCGGCCGCTTCCACGATCGCGACATTCGTCTTCAGGCCGTCGCGCGAGATTGTCGTGTTCGTCGCGATGATACCGGCCAGCCCGAGCTCGAACGCGAGGCTTGCAATTCGGGCGACCTGATCGTCTGTGAGGTCCGGCGCGATCTTCACAAGCACCGGCTTTCCCGCGGCTGTCTCCCGGACTGCGGTCAGCAGCGGACCCAGTTGATCGAGCTCCTGCAGCCCCCGAAGGCCGGGGGTATTCGGCGAGCTCACGTTGACAGCGAGGTAATCCGAGATTGGGGCGAGCAGCCGCGCGCTGGCGAGGTAGTCCGCAGTCGCCTGGTCGACGTCGACCACTCGGCTCTTGCCGATGTTGACGCCGATGATCGGACGGACCCGACGAGCCGTCTCGCGAGCCAATCGCGGCGCAGCATCCGCGGCCCCACGGTTGTTGAAGCCCATCCGGTTGATTACTGCGCGGTCCGGCACGAGGCGGAAGAGCCGGGGACGCTCGTTCCCCGGCTGAGCGATCGCCGTGATAGTTCCGACCTCGACGTGCCCGAATCCCAGTTGCCCGAGCCCCCGGATGGCTCGGCCGTCCTTGTCGAAACCCGCGGCGACGCCGAACGGGGAATCGAAGGTCAACCCGAGGGCGGTGACGGTGAGGGACGGATCCGGCCGGCTCAGCTGGCGGATCAGGGCCCCGATCCCGACCCGGGGTAGCCACCGGATGACGTCGAACGCGAGGTGGTGGGCGGTCTCCGGATCTAGCCGGGAGAGGACGAGCCTGAAAAGAAGTCGATACATGCCGTAGTCAGGTTACCGGCACGAGCGACGTCCACGCCGCGCATGCGGAGCGAACGCCCGGTACAAGCGTCGCTCACTTCTCGCTGAGCGGCCGTTTACGCGTCGTGTTCCACCCGCAGCAGGGTGATCGCCGCCTCGAAGTCTTCGAGCGAGTCGAATCCCTGATAGACGCTCGCGAACCGCAGATACGCGACCTCATCGAGTTCGCGAAGCGGCGCGAGGATGGCGAGTCCGATGTCGTTGGCCTCCACTTGTGAGGCCCCTGTTGCTCGAATTGTCTCCTCAACCTTTTGGGCGAGAACGGCGAGATCGGTGTCGGTGACCGGTCTCCCCTGGCACGCTTTCCGAACACCCGACACAATCTTCTCCCGGCTGAACGGCTGTACGACGCCGCTGCGCTTCACCACGTTGAGGCTCGCCGTCTCCGTCGTACTGAACCGACGCCCGCAATCGGGGCACTGGCGCCGGCGCCGGATGGAAAGTCCGTCATCGCTCGTCCGGGAGTCGATCACTCGGGAATCGGGGTACCTGCAGAAGGGGCAGAACATGATGCGTCAAGCGTAATGGCTCGGCGGCCGGGACAGGATGCCTAGTCGCGGTGGAATCTCGCCGTGATAGCCGCGGCGTGGGCCGGCAGGTCTTCGGCGTTCGCGAGGGCGACAACGCGCGCCTCAACGGTTTCGAGAGCGTCCCGCTCGTACCGGATCACCTGCTGCGGGCGAAGAAACGTGTACGCACCGAGTCCCGGCGCGAACCGCGCCTGCCCTCCCGTAGGAAGAACGTGGTTGGATCCGGCGAGGTAGTCGCCGAGGCTGACCGGCGAGTTGTCCCCGATGAAGATTGCGCCAGCGCTCTCGACGAGGTCGAGCACCTCCCCCGGGTCGGCGGTCTGAATCTCGAGGTGTTCCGGCCCGTAAACGTTGCTGAACGCCGCAGCGGAAGCGAGGTCGTCAACGAGGACCACAGCGGATTGGATACCCCGCAGCGCGATGCTCACCCGCTCGCTGTGTGGGGTGCGCGCGGCCAGCCGCTCGAGCTCGGCCTGCACACTGTTCGCCAGTTCGACCGAATCGGTGACGAGCACTGCGGCCGCGAGTTCGTCATGCTCGGCCTGGCTCACCAGGTCGCTCGCGACAAGGAACGGGTCGGCGCTTGCGTCGGCGATCACGAGGATCTCGGTCGGCCCGGCCTCGGAGTCGATGCCGACCTGACCGCGGACGAGCCGCTTCGCCGCGGCAACGTAGACGTTGCCGGGTCCCGTGATGAGTTGCACGGGGTCGAGGCTGAGTCCCGGGACTCCCCACGCAAGCGCGCCGATCGCACCCGCTCCCCCCATGGCGTACACCTCGTCAACGCCCAGGAGGCCAGCGGCGCCGAGGATGGTGGGGTGCACGCCCCCGTCGAACTGTTTCTGTGCCGGCGACGCGAGGGCGATGGAGGAAACTCCCGCCACCTGGGCCGGCACGACGTTCATCACGACGCTCGACGGATAGACCGCCTTGCCACCCGGCACGTAGAAGCCGACCCGGCCGACCGGGCTCCAGCGCTGAATGACCTCGGCACCGGGTGCGAGAGTTGTGGTGGTAG
>JAUZFY010000301.1 GCA_030840185.1 Microbacteriaceae bacterium
CAGGCCGATCTGCTCGCGAATCGCGTCGAGGGCCTCCATGATCTGAACGCTCTCCCCGGCCGTCAGCACCTCGCCGGCATCGCCGGTCCGGATGCGGCGTTCCAACTCCCAGGCCTGATATTGCATGCCCCGGTTGGTCACCTGGCTTTCGTACCGTTCGAGTTCGACGCCCTTGTTATCGAATACCGTAAACGTTGTCGGGCTGTACCAGATCGCGTCGATCTCGATGCGGCCGAGGGTGCCAAGGATTGAGGCTCGGTTGGGCCCGAGGGTGTCGAGCGCGCTGTGCAGTAGGGCTTGCTGGCCGTCGCCGTAGGTCAGCACGATGGCCGTCTGCCGGTCGACCCCCGTCGTGGTGTTGGCGGCTGCTGCATACACCGTTGCCGGGGGACCAAAGAGGTCGAACGCAAATGACACCGGGTAGATGCCGAGGTCAAGCAGCGCCCCGCCGCCGAGTGCCGGATTGTTGATGCGGTGGTCGGGATCCTTTGGCAGGTTCTGATTGTGGTCGGCGATGAGCGTGCGCACGTCCCCGAGCGTGCCTGCCGCGATGATCTCGCGAATTCGCAGCATGTGCGGAAGGAACCTCGTCCACATCGCCTCCATCACCTGAAGACCGCGTTCGGCCGCGGTGTCCACGACCTCGCGAGCCTCCGCCGCGTTCACGGTGAAGGACTTCTCAACCAGCACGTGTTTGCCGCCGTTGAGCGCCGTCATGGCATTTTCCGCGTGGAACGGGTGCGGGGTCGACACGTATATGACGTCGACTTCCGGGTCGGCCGCGAGCGCCTCATAGCTCGAGTGCGCGTTCGCGATGCCGAATTCGGCCGCGAAGGCGTCTGCCGATTCCTGGGTTCGGGAGCCCACCGCGGTCACGGTGAACCCGTTGGCGAGCAGGTCGGCGGTTTGAGCGCGCGCAATATAACCCGTGCCGAGGATTCCCCAGCGAATAGCTTCGGGAGCGGTGTCCTGGGGCATGTCTTCCTCTCGATGCGCGGATCTGCACGCACCACTAGAAAATCTAGCAGCGGCGGCTGGGGGGTTCAGTCTGGCGCCGCGGCGCGAACCGAGGTGCTCAATCCCGGGTCTTTGCTGGCGACGCCCTCAAAACTGGGGCGGCAACTATTGCGACACGGGCCTAGGTCCGAAGGACTCCTCGGCGTAGTCTCAGGGGCAGGTTATCCCGTCCCTGATCCGGCGGGCATGACCGGGGTCCGGCATCGTGTGGTTACTGTGTCGGGCCCCATTCCGTTTCCGTCCGTTCGCGGCGGTGGAATTCCCGGTGCGAAACCATTTCCCGGGCCGCCTCCCCTCATTCACCGCTCCCCGCCCGCCTCCTCCGGTCGTTCACCGCTCCCCGCCCGCCACCTCCGGTCGTTCACCGCTCCCGCCTTCACCGAAAACGCAGGACATCAACCACCGCGGCACCGTTTTCCGTTCGGATAGCGCCGCTAGGTGGTGAATGTCCTGCGTTTTGAGTAGGCGAGGGGCGGCACGGCGATAGCTCGGTAGCGGGCGACGGATTACGGCGACGGATTACGGCGACTCTGGCTCCGTCGGATCTCCCGGAAGCAGGGCGATCGGCGTCGCAGCGGTGATGAAGATGTCCGCCGCCCTATACGTCCCCTCGCCGTAGTTGACTCGCAACCAGAGCGGGCGCCCCGCTTCGACGGCGTCCTCGATTTCCGCCTTTACCTCCTGAAGATCCCGTCCGGATAGGCTGTATTCGTTGTTTCCGTAGTGCACGACGATCCGGCTCACTCCTCGACCCGGTGACCCTCAACGCGATGTCCCTCAACGCGATGTCCCTCAAAATGGTCGTTTTCGGGCGGCTCCGGCACGAGGTGGAGTCCTCCGGGGGAGTTCGCGGCGACGACGAGGGCCTCGATCCATCGCGGATTAATCAGCGGCATCCGCCCTCCGAGGTATTTGTAACTAATCGGAATCGCGGAATTGAGCCAGATAGAGGTGCGACCGTTGCCGATGCGCTGGTCGTCCTTCCAGGAAAACGCAAAGGCTTCGTTACGGCGAAGTTTGCCGTTGATCACGATCTGCAGGTGAGCCAGCACGCGATCGTCGAAGTCCGCCTCAAGCTTGGAATCGTACGTCAGTGTTCCCACGGGGGCCTCCGTAACTGGCTAGCTGAACAACATCCGGCGATATGTGCTCCAGGCGATTCGGTGCTGCCAATCGTACGCGCGCCGCTTCCGTTGCGGCAGAATCGCCCAAACGAAAAGCGAGCGGCATCATATGAAGCGCTACCACCGCACGCAATCCCTTTCACGAAGTGCATTTCGCGAGTCAAATAGCTCCAATGAGGCAGCAGCAAACTATGCGCACGAGCCGCGCCATATCGTCCGGCGAAGTTGAGGTAATCGCGATTTCCCGGGACGAGTGGCGGATCAGCGATCCCTCGAAGGCGGAACACGATGGTCTCTCACTCCTCGGCTTTGTGCAGCGAGTCGAGAACGCGTTCGAGATTACGGAAATGCACCGCCCGCTCGATCGCACCTACGTCCACAGCTTCCATGCGGCCATTCAGGTACTATCGGCGCACACGGCGGATGGCTCGACCGACCGTCAGTTCGCCGCGTAGCCAAGTACGTACTGACTAGCAGAGTTCTTTTCAGAGGGTCTGCGTTACGGACGAACTCACTTCACCAGTTCGTATGCCCTGCTGACGCAATTCCTGTTGCGCCACGACGAGGGCGGCGAGGTCCTGCAGGTTCGCGACTTCGGACTCAGAGGCGCTGCCCGGCTTGAAGTCGAGCACCGAGAGCGTGCCGATCGTGCGCCCGTCGTGCCGTTTGAGCGGCACGCCAACATAGAACCGCAGGCCGAGCGGCCCGGTGACGAGCGAGCTGGACTCGGTTCGCGGATCGGTTGACGCATCCTCGACGACCACCGGCTCCTCCTGGGGGATCGCCGTCTTCGATAGGTCGACAGCGCGTGCGACCTTCTCGACCTCCGCGCCGTAGTAGGACTTGAACCAGGTGCGGTCGTGATCGACGACGCTGACGATGGAAATCGGAGCGGAAAATAGCCGAGCCGCCATCGCCGTGACCCGATGAAGCGCCTCGTCCGGGAGCGTGTCGAGGATTCCCTGCGGAGTGCCCAGGTACGGGTCGGCCGCGTTCGGCGAGAACGCATCGCCCTCGACATCCTTATGGCGCCCGCTTTCGGCGATCACCACTTGCTTAAGAGTAGCCACCAGTTCGCCGCGAGTGGGCCGATCCGCAGGATCCCGCGCGGTCATCGCCAGGAGCAGCTGCCGCCAGTGATCGGGCAAATGCTTGGGGACCGCCGGGTCCCGCGACAGACGGGCGACAGCCGACTCGACCACGGAACCGGGAAACTCCACCCGTCTCGTGAAGCATTCGAGCAACACCAGGCCGAGGGAGTACACATCGGTGGCCGCGCCGACCTTTGCCCCAGAAGCCTGCTCCGGGCTCAGATAAGCCGCCGTGCCGGTGGTGGTCCCCTCGGCGGTCATCCGCTCGACGTCCTCCGAGAGGGCGATGCCAAAGTCTGTGAGCTTCGCTCGGGCACGCGAGGACGTGGCCCCATAGTCGACAAGGAGCAGGTTGGACGGCTTGATGTCGCGATGAATCACGCTGTGCGCGTGAATGTAATCCAGCGCCTCCGCCATGTCGTAACCGACCTCGGCGATGTGACGCGCGGCGATCGGCGGACCGGCGAGGCGAGCCCGCATGTCCATTCCCTTGACAAGGGCCATGACAAGAAAGCGGCGCGCCCGACCGCTCTCGTCCTGGTCGATGCCCGCGTCAAACAGACTGACCAGCGCGTGATGATCGAGACCGGCCAGAACCGAGAGCTCTGTCTCCTGTCTCCCGGGGTCGACGGAACCGGCGTGGAACAATTTGACCGCGACGGTGCGACCGAGGGACTCGTCGCGCGCCCGGTAAACGGTCGCCGTTCCCCCCTGACCGATCGGAACTTCCAGCCGGTAGCGGCCACCTAGAATCCGTTCGGTCTCGTCTTGTGCTGTTGGCACTGACATAAAACCCACTCTCGTTTGCCAGTGTATTGACAGGCCGGGAATTACAGCATTTCGCGCTGGGGGTTGACACGCGCAGTTCATGTCGCTACCCGGTCAATCGGCCCGGGAATAGCGACCCGGGAGGGACCGTCGGCCGTGCAAGCTATTCCGCGATGCTCGCGGCCGCCGCAAGGATGGCGTCGATCGCGGCCGTCGGATGCGACACCATCGACACGTGGGATCCGGCCACCTCGCTGATGGTGGCGCCCGCCCGTTCGGCCATCCGACGCTGCGTGTCCGGCGGGATCACCCGGTCCTCCGTTCCGACAACCGCCCAGCTCGGCAGGGTCTTCCAGGCCGCAGTCCCGGATGGCGTGGTGTTGGCGCTCAGCGTGCCGGGTCGCTGACCTGCCACGATCAGCCAGCGATCGGCCTCCGGTAGACCCTGGGCAAACGCGTCATGCACGGTGGATGGCTTGAGGAACGCCTCGGCATCGCCCGCCGGCGCTCCCGGGTATCCGACAATATCGAGCACCGCCGTGGGGTCTGACACGTCGAGAGCGGACCCTGACCCGCCGAGGATTTGAAACACCGTCTCTCCCTCATCCGGGATGAAGGCGTCGACGTAGACCAGCGCGCGCACGTCTCCACCCTCCGTAGCCGCGTTGGTAATCACCGCGCCGCCGTAAGAATGGCCGACCAGCACGACGGGCCCGGTTGTGCGTTGGGCAACGAACGACGCGACGTATGCCGCATCCGCTGGGAGCCCGCGAAGCAGGTTCGGCGGCGCCAGGACGGTGAAGCCCTGACCCCGCAGCTCCGTTGCGACGGCGTTCCAGCTGGATGCGTCGGCCCAGCTTCCGTGGACGAGGACGATCGTGGGTTTTGGCATGTGTTTTCCCTTCGTGACGTATGCGACCGCAGAGATTTTGCGTCAGCGTACGCGCGGCGAAATGGGCGCGCCAGCGCTAATGAAGGGAGGTGATGCGCCTATGGGTGGCGGTGGCGGACCAAGGCTCTCGAGTCCGGTTCGGCAAACCCGAACTGGCGGTAAAGACCGTGCGCATCGCGAGTGTCGAGGGTCCACCTGAACCCTGCACCGGGCCCATCGTCGATCATCTTCTTGACGAGCATCTTGCCGACACCGTGGCCCCTGTGCTCGGCGAGCACGAACACATCTGCGAGATAGGCGAATGCAACTCCGTCCGAAACAGCCCGGGCGAAACCGACCAACTCGCCGGAGCGGTCCGCGTAGGCACCGACCACCCGCCAGGCGCCATCGATTTGGCGCTCCACCTCCTCCCGAGTGCGCCACTTCTCCCAGTAGGCCTCCGTCGACAGGAATTGCCAGACGGCATCCCGATCGATGCGGCCGAGGTCATCATCAACTTGATAGCTCACCGGGACATCGTGCCAGTGAATGGCGCACGGATGCCAGTAAGGACGCGGTCCGTCCCCGAATGCGGCGCCTTCTCAACAGGCAAGAACGACGCTATATCCGCTGGGGAGCCAGAGGGATACTCTCACTCGTAAACACCGAGATCGCCCGTGCCGCGAGGGACCGAGACCACTGCTCTCGCGCCCTGACCCAACCCACCCGAGGAGAGATCCGACCATGAAAGCTCTACGACTCCATGCGTACGGGCAAGCCCCGTCAATCGAGGACATCACGGAGCCGAAGGTCACCGGGCCGTGGGATGTCATCGTCGACGTGGGAGCCGCCGGCCTCTGCCGCACCGACCTCCACATCATCGAGGGGCAGTGGGAGCCCATTCAACATCCTCACCTTCCCTACACACTCGGCCACGAGAACGCCGGATGGGTCCGGGAGGTTGGCAACGCGGTGAGCACCGTCTCCGTCGGAGACACCGTCATCATGCACCCGATCACAAGCTGCGGACTGTGCCCGGCTTGCCGCATCGGCCAGGACTCGCACTGCGAAAGCTCCACCTTCCCCGGCATCAACGCCGACGGGGGGATGGCACAGCAATTGCTCACGAACGCTCGGGCCGTCGTGAAGCTCGACCCGTCGCTGCAACCACGCGATATCGCGGCCCTCGCGGACGCCGGGCTCACGGCATATCACGCTGTGCGCAAGGCGGCCGATCAGCTGTTCCCCGGCGCACATGCGGTTGTTATCGGTGCTGGGGGGCTCGGTCACATCGGCATCCAGGCCCTCGTCGCGATTACCTCCGCCGAGATCACCGTCATCGACCGGTCAGAGGAAGCGCTCGAGCTTGCGAAATCCCTTGGCGCCCACAACACGGTGCTCGCCGTCGATGATGACACGGTCGCGTCTCAGGTGCAGGACATCACGGGCGGCGGCGCGCATGTCGTTTTCGACTACGTCGGCGAGCACGGCACCGAGCTGCTCTCTCCGCGCCTGCTTCGCAACCGGGGTTCGCAGTATGTGATTGGTTATGGCGGCGCCGTTAGCATCCCGACCATCGAGATCATCTCGCGAGAGATCAATGTGATCGGCAACCTCGTGGGAACCTACAACGACCTCGTCGAACTCATGACCCTCACCGCGCAGGGACGAGTGAAACTACACACTCGCGCCTACCCGCTCGACGCGGCACTCGACGCGATCGATGACCTCGACCATGGCCGATTGCTCGGCAGAGGCATCCTCATCCCGTAACCCACCCCCACTCACGCAAGGAGACCAACGATGACCTTCGACAGCACAGTTCCGTCCGGTAGCTATCTGAACTCGCTCGATGAGGATGCCACGGCGAAGCTGGCCCGCGCACTTCGGGCGATCTTCCCGCACGACGCCCTCGCCGAAGGACCGTACTTGCGCTCGGCCGAGGCGATTGCCGCCAACGTGTCGGGCTCGCCTCACCAACTCGGCGTCGTCGTTGAGGGTATCCGCAGCCTCGAGGCGCTCGTCGGAGGCGACCTAACGGCTATCACGATCGACGACCTCTCGGGCATCCTGCGCCACCTCCAGCAGACGGAGTTTTTTCAGATCATGCTCACCAGCACAGTCGTGACGCTCTACAGCGACCCAGAAGTGTGGGAATTTTTGGGCTACGAGGGCTACTCATCGGACAAGGGCGGCTACATAGATCGCGGATTCGACGACCTGCACTGGTTGCCGGAGCCGCGCATCACCGAGTACGAGGGCGACGACGAACTCGTCGGGTACGTCCCTCCGGTCCCCGGCCTCCAGGTCAGCTTCGACAACACCAAGAAGGTGGCAACGATATGAGCGCCATTGCCAACGACGAGGACGCGGTCGTCATCGTCGGCTCCGGGGCCGGCGGCGGCACCCTCGCCTACGAACTCACGAGCAAGGGCATCCCGGTGGTAGTGCTCGAAGCCGGGCCCTACATCAAGAACGAGGATTACACGAACGACGAGTGGGAAGCCTTCACCCGAATGGCCTGGACCGATAACCGCACGAACTCCGGGTCATGGCGGATCGCACGTGACTTCCCCAACCTTCCGGCCTGGACCGTGAAAGCAGTCGGAGGGTCAACGTCACACTGGTCGGGTGCAACTCCACGCTTCAAGCCGCACGAGTTCAAGGCACGCACAGCCTACGGACACGTAGATGGCGCAACCCTGCTGGACTGGCCAATCGACCTGCCGGAGATGGCGCGGTGGTACGACAAGGCCGAAATTGCAATGGGCTCGACCCACCGGCACGGGCGCAAGCCCCTCCCAGCGAACAACAACTACAAAGTGCTCGCCGAGGGTGCGAAGAGAGTGGGCTACAAGTACTACGCGACCGGGCCGTACGCAACGAACGCCGAGGAGTACGACGGGAGACCCGCGTCTATCCAGGACGGTTTCAACTTCCAGGGCGACAAGAACAAGTCGAAATGGAGCACCCTCGTGCGCGAGATTCCGCGGGCCGAGGCGACGGGCCTGCTCGACCTTCGGCCCAACAGCCACGCCGCACAGATCACCCACGACGCGCGAGGGCGAGCGGATGCCGTGCTCTACATCGATGAGAACGGGGCGATGCGCAGGCAGCGCGCGAAGCTCGTCGCAGTCGCCGCCAACTCGATCGAGACGCCGCGCCTGTTACTGCTGAGCGCGAGCGCGATGTTCCCCGACGGACTCGCGAACTCATCAGGGCACGTCGGCCGCAATTACATGCGCCACCTCACGGGATCGACGTTCGCGCAATTCGACCAACCGGTGAACATGTTCCGCGGCGAGACGATGGCCGGCGTGATCGCCGACGAGTCGAAACACGATACCTCGCGCGGCTTTTCGGGCGGGTACTACATGGAGACCATATCGCTCGGCCCCGCGTTCCTCGGCAAGTTCCTCGACCCTGGCGCCTGGGGACGCGGCTTCACCTCCTTCATGGAGGGGTACGCCCGGACCGCCGGCCTGTGGATCGTGGGCGAGGACCTGCCGCAGGAGACCAATCGCGTCACGCTCAACGCGGCGGTGAAGGACCAGCACGGCCTTCCGGTCGCCCACGTGCACTACGACGACCATCCGAATGACAAGGCCATGCGGGACTACGCCTTCGCCCACACTGCCGCCCTCTACGAGTCGGTTG
The DNA here is from genome assembly GCA_030840185.1 of Microbacteriaceae bacterium. Classification (GTDB taxonomy): domain Bacteria; phylum Actinomycetota; class Actinomycetes; order Actinomycetales; family Microbacteriaceae; genus Lacisediminihabitans. The sequence goes on from JAUZFY010000301.1 coordinate 8,529, forward strand.
GCGCCACCCGCCATTACAGCACTCCTCCCTACCCTTCGACGCACAATCTCGGCACGAGCCGGATGAGCGCCAGGTCGGAAGACGGTGTCGTCGACAAGTGGGGACGGGCACACGACGTACCAAACCTGTTCATCAGCGACGGTTCGGTCTTCACGACTGGCGCGGCAGCCAATCCGACCCTGACAATCGTCGCTCTCGCAATCCGACAGGCGGACTACATCGCCACACAACTCGCTACCGGCGACCTCTAGGAAGGAACAGAATGACAAACCCATATGACGCCATCGCGGAGGTTCCGACCTTCACACTGACGAGTACCGACGTTGCCGATGGCGAGGAGATGCCCACCGCCCAGGTGAGCGGAATCTTCGGCGCAGGCGGGTCGGATACGTCGCCGCAGCTCTCCTGGTCGGGATTCCCCGAAGACACGAAGAGCTTCGCCGTCACGGTCTACGACCCATCCGCGCCGACCGGCAGCGGATTCTGGCACTGGGCCGTGGCCGACATCCCCGTGTCGACGACCGAACTGCCTTCCGGTGCGGGTGATGACAGCGGCTCGGCACTGCCCGCTAGCGCGTTTCAGCTTGCGAACGATGCCAGTCTGCGGAGATTCCTTGGTGCCGCTCCCCCCGTCGGGCACGGCAAGCACAGCTATTACATCGCGGTTCACGCGGTGGATGTTGAGTCCCTCGGCATCGATCACGGGTCAACGCCGGCGTTTCTGGGTTTCAACCTCTCCGGGCATACCCTCGCGCGCGCTGTTGTCGCGCCGTGGTGGGAAGCTAGGTAACCCGATTGGATGCGGCCTCGATGCCTGGGGCCGCATCCCTCGTGGGTGCGCGTTCCGCAGTCAGCGCCGCTGTGTCGATCCGGACCGGAAATAGCGGCTGACCGTGGCCGAACCCTCACGCAGGAACTTCTCCACCTCGTGCTCACGGTCTGGCAGCTCGGCGGCGTCTGTGCCGATCGCGACCGAGCCGACGGTCATCCCGGCGGCGTTGCGCACACCGACGGCCGCGCAGACCTTCCCCGGCACGAATTCTTCGCGTTCCCAAGCGATGCCGAGGGTCGCCACATCCGCGAGGTGCCGGTCAAGTTCCCCTCTGTCGGTGATCGTCGACGCGGTGAGCGGGGAAACGCCGTGCACCTGGAGGTACTGCTCCCGTTGCTCGATGCTCATTCCTGCGAGCATGATCTTGCCGAAGGCCGTTGCATGCGCCGCCTCGTGGAAGCCGAACTTGAGGGGCGTGACCCGCGGATGCTTCGGGCAATCGGCCACGTACGCGATCACGACATCCGCTCCGCGGTACACCGCGAAGTATGCGGCGGCGCTGGCGTCCTCGTGCAGCGCGTCGATTGCGGCGCGCACCGGGACCGGCACGGCGAGCTGGCGGTGCAGGGAGACGCCGAGACCGTGCAGCTTGTACCCCAACTCGAAGCGCTTCGCGCCCTTGAGATGCACGAGATACTCCGCGTGCACGAGTTCTTGGAGCAGCCGGTAGACGGTTGGGATCGGCACGCTCAGGGCATCCGAGACTTCGCGGGCTGTCGCTCCGCCGCGTTCCGCGACGATCTCGAGGATCGAAAGCGTCTTCTGCACCGTCGCCACACCATCGGTACGCGACGAGATGCCGGACGGAGTGAGGTCGGGGGAATTGAGCGGAGCCACGTTGCTCATGCCCGCATTCTCCGTCACGGGAGGCCGGAGATCAAGAAGTATCCCGTCGATTGGCCACCAGTCCCTCGCCGAGTGCCTCACTCGACTAGAAATCCTCGTTGACTACTCTCTGGTTCTCGTCGGCGGCATAGGCCTCAAGCTGGGGATCGGTGACAATGGCGGAGATGGTCTCCGCGGACCCGCCGACGAACACGCTCCGCCCATAGATATCGTTTCCCACACACCAGGCCCCGTCCCGCGGAATCCACCAGATTGGCAGCCGTTGGAACGGCTCGGCCACGACCGATTCGGTCGCATCCGTTACTCGACCGCTGAGGATGTGCATCCGTCGTGAGAGCGATGCGAGGTCGAACATGGCGGCGGTCCTCACCTCGGGACGCAGACCGGCATAGCCCTCCCATACGAGGAAAAAGCACTCGTCCGGCGTTGCGGTGCGAGTCGTCAGTAGTTGAGCGAGTCTGTTGGCGACCGTCGGGTCAATCGTGCCCGTTTCGGGTTCCCGTCGATCGTTCGGATCAACGGCGTCCTCGGGGGCGACGTCTGTCCACTGGGTTCTTCCATCGACGTGCGTCGTACTGATCTCGTTCCATCGGATGTCGGCATCGCGCTTTCGCGCGGGATTCAGTACTCGTGCGTAGTCCGCCATTCCGGGCAACAGCATATGTCCGACCGTGACCGAAGCAGCTGACCTAGAGGAAAGACCACCAAGAACGGAGGGGGGTCGCTTGCAGGGCCGCAAATGCATTTGCCAACGCTAGCGGCTTGACGCCCACGCTGACACGGGAAAGAGCGGAGCCGCCTATCAGAATCGAACTGATGACCTTCTCATTACGAGTGAGATGCTCTACCGACTGAGCTAAGGCGGCGTGCGAACGGATTCCCGTAGGCAACGCATGAAAGCTTAGCCGATCACGAGACCTTCGCTGGCGCCAGAATGTTGTCGAGCTGAACGAACGAGTCCTTGAGCCGTTCGCTCAACGAAACTCCGGTCTCGTTCTCGGACCAGCACGACCACGCGTGCTTCATGGCGCCGAACGCGACGTGGGTGACAAGCCGCGACTTGCTCAAGAGCGCCTCGGGATTGTCAACCAAACTGGGATCCTCGACCACGAGGCGCCGGGCGACCAACTCACGCATCTGCTCTTCGAATGCGCGCATTGCCGTCAGTCGGAGGGCGAACAGCTGCGGGTATTCCTTAAACAGGCCCCGTCGCAGTAGGAGGATGTCCTGATCGGCCGATGCGCCGTCGGTCGCGTCCGCGAGCACTACACCGAGTCCGTCGAAGATGCACGACCCGGAGCGTCCGTTGACGTAGCA
>JAUZFY010000031.1 GCA_030840185.1 Microbacteriaceae bacterium
CCCCGTGCACCGTCGTGGCCATGGGGTGCGCCGACCTGCCGGCGAACGTTGCCGCCACGGCGCCGTTCGTGATCTCCCCCACCGCCGTGCCGCTGTACAGCGCAGCCGTGAACACCGGTGAGCTCCAACACCACGTCGTGGTTCCCATGTCGGTGGCCATCCCCGCGAGCGTCAGCGCGGGCGCCTTCACCAGCACCTGGACCATCTCAGTGACCTCAGGGCCGTAGCCAGCACGACGCCTTGCCTCCCCTCCCAGGCGGGTGGGAGATGGCACCGCCCACGGATCTGGTGGAATTCAAGTGACCCCTCGCCACATCGCCGGAGCATCGCTCGCCGCGGCGTTCCTCGTGGCCGTCGCTACCGCGACAGTGCCCGCGCTCGCGGCGGCGGCGCCGGGGGCGGTGCTCACCGTCTCGCCGGCTCACCCTGACGCGTCGGTGGCGAGTGGCACGGCGTATTTCGCCCACACCGTGGCGGCGGGAGGCCGGTGGACTGACGAGGTGAGCGTCGTCAACACCAACGACAGCTCGATCACCGCATGGGTCAACGCGGTCGACGGGATCACGTCTATCCGCACCGGCGCCGTGTACTCTGCTCGGGCCGTCGCGGCGGCACGCGCGGGTACCTGGGTCAGGCCGGATGTCGTCTCGGTCACGGTGGCACCGCACAAGCAGACCACGGTGATCTTCACCGTGAACGTTCCGGTCGGGGCATCGGCGGGCGATCACCTTGCGGGCATCGCCTTCGAATCGACGCAGGGGAGCAGGTCCGCCGGCATCACGACGGTGCTGCGCTCCGTGGTCGCCATCCAGGTGCGCGTTCCGGGTGCGGCGGCGTTCCAGCTCCATCTGTACGGCGCCACGCTTGGGCCACTCTCCACCACCGGGACATCGGGGGTGACGCTCGACATGGAGGATGTCGGTGGACTCCTCGGAAAGCCGCGGCTGGAGATCAGCATCGTCGGTCCGGCGGGGTACCACCGCGCCGTGACGGTCGACCTCGACACGATGCTCCCCGGCGATCGGATCATCGACGAGGTTCTCTGGGCGGACGTGTTGGGTGCCGGAAGCTACCGTCTCTCGGTCACCGAGGACGGTTCGGGGCGACACGGCGCCGCCTTCGTCAGCACCACCGTCCTGCCCACAGCGGTGCAACCGTCGGATCAGGTCACCAGACCAGTCGCGGGCGCCGCGCCACCAGTTGCCAGCAAGAGCTTTCCGGCATGGGTTCTGTTCAGCGGCCTCGCCGGTGGGGCCGGGGCCGCCGGCCTGGCGATTCTCCTGGTCTTGTCAGCCCGACACCGTCGCGCCGGCCATGCTGGGATGTCGCGGTGAGCGGGCTGCGCGTCGTCGCCGGCAACGGCCGCGACGAGTTGGGTACAGCACGGGAGGAGCTGCGTCGCTATCAGCGCATGTTCGAACGCGGGTCGATCGGACAGCTCTCGATGAACATTCCCGGGATGCGCATCTGCGCGGTCAACCGGGCGTTCTGCACCATGACCGGCTACACCCGCAAGGAGCTGCTCGGCGGCGACTCCGACCGGCTCTTCCGCCATGGTGGACCCTGGGACTTCCTCCCCACCGACCGCCTGCTGAGAGGCGAGATCGACTCCTATGCCATCGAACGGGAAATCCCTCGCAAGGGGGGCCGGCTCGTCCCAGCCCTCACCACCGTCTCGGCGCGACGCTGCCCTAATGGCAACGTCGAGCAGCTCACCATTCTGACCCAGGAGCTGACCTCGCAACGCGTTGCTGAGGACGCCCAGCGCGAGAGCGAGATGATCCTCAGCGCCGCCATCGCCTCGTCAGCTGTCTCGGTCAGCACGTTCGATCGCGACCTGCACTTCACCTTTCTCGCGGGTGGCGCCATGGCCAGAGCGGGACGCCACGTGACCGACTTTCTCGGTCGCGACATCCGCGAGCTGACGACCGATTCGCTGACCCTCGCCGCTCTCACAAATGCCCTCGCCGGAGTGGAATCCTCGACGCGCACCGAATACGGCGGCAGGACGTACTCCACGGTCCACGCTCCGCTGCGCGAGGCTGGCGGAGAGATCACCGGCGCCATCTCTGTATCGAGCGACATCACTGCGGAGGTGGCCGCGAGCGCGGTTTTGGCCCACAATCGCGCACTCCTCGACACCGTGCTCACCGCGGTGCCGATGCTTGCGGCCAGCTTCGATGTCGACGGCCGCATCCTCGATGCTGCCGATCGGCTGTTCGAGGGCGGCATTCTCAGGAGCCGCATGGGACAGCGCCTCGACACGGGAGGTGCCCATGTCCTTGCCGCCACGCTGATCGACCGAGCAATCAGCGGCGAGGAGATCAACACCACAATCGAGCACGAGGGGAGCTTCTACCAGGTCCTCTGCACACCCAATCGGACCTCGGATGGCGAGCCGCTCGGTGCGCTGGCGGTCGTCACCGACGTCACCGAGGTCCACCTCTCCGCCGCCGATGCGCTCTTTCGCGCCAGGCACGATGAGCTCACCGGTCTGCCGATCCGTTCCGCTCTCGTGGAGCACCTCGACACGGTGCTCGGCCCGCTTCGGCAGAGCTGCACGCTCCTGCTTCTCGACCTCGACGACCTCCAGGTGGTCAACGACAGCCTCGGCCATGAGGTCGGTGACACCGTGCTCCTCGAGGTCGCGCGCGAGCTGACCGCGGCATTTCCGTCGCTCATGGTGGCGCGTCACGCGGGTGACGAATTTGCCATCGTGGTGCCTGGATCTGCCAGCGAGACCCAGGCACACGACCTCGTGGCGCGCATCAGCTCCGTGCTCACACCGGTCATCCGTCTCGATGGACATCCGCTCACCATCACCGCGTCGATCGGGGTCGCCTTTGCGCAGCCAGGCGCCTTGACGGCGACTCTCTTTCGCAACGCCGACTCCGCCCTCTACCAGGCCAAGCACGCAGGGCGCGGTCAGACCCGGATCTACGATGCCGACTCACGCCAGCGACTGCAGCAGCGCCTGCGCACCGAAGCTGCCCTGCATGCGGCACTCGTTGCCGGCACCCTGCACGTCGCCTACCAGCCCATCGTCAGCCTCATCGACCGCCGCATCCTGGGCGCCGAGGCGCTGCTCCGCTGGCACGACCCGGTGCGCGGACCGATCTCGCCGGTGGAATTCGTCCCCATCGCCGAGGCAACCGGCCTGATCGTCCCCATCGGCGAGTGGGTGATGAACCGCGCCTGCGAGGACGCCGCCCCGCTCCACCGCGACCACAACCTGCACGTCAGCGTCAACGTCTCGGCCCGTCAGCTCGAGTCGGGTGACTTCAGCGCCTGGCTCGATGGCATTCTCGCCGCAACCGGGCTGCCGGCCACGGCCCTCACCGTCGAGGTCACCGAGAGTGCGGTGTTGCACGACCTGACGACCGTTCGGACTGCGTTCGAGGGCATCCGATCGCACGGGGTGCGCATTGCCATCGACGATTTCGGCACCGGATTCTCGTCGCTGGCCCGGCTGCAGCGCCTGCCGGTGGACATCATCAAGCTCGACCGTGAGTTCGTCCGCGAAATCGGCGAGCGGCCCGGGGCACACACCATGGCAACCGCGATCTTCGAGCTGAGCAAGGCGATTGGGGCGTCGATCGTCGCCGAGGGCGTGGAGACCGAGGCACAGGCGGCGACGCTGCGAGACATCGGGTACGAGTCTGCGCAGGGCTTCCTGTTTGCGCGGCCCATGCCGCTGACGCAGTTGCACGAGCTCCTCGGCGCCGAGCACTCGCCGGAGCCGTCAGGGTGAGCGCAGGCCGCCGGACTTCGCCGAGAGCTTTGGCGCCGCGTTGCACGGGCGGCCTCGAGATCCTTGGAGCTGGCAGCTACCGTGAAGCTGAGGCGGCTAGACTCTCAGGATGAGCAGGCTCGCCCTGGGGCTGGCTTCGACAACAGACGTCCGGCAACCATGAGTCAGCGCACGGGAGTACCAACCATTCGTTTTGACGCCACGCTGTACACGATCGGCGAGTGGACGATTCTGCGCTTGCCGGAGAGGGCGAGCGGGAAGCTGCCATCGCGCGGGCAGGTGGCAGTACACGGAACCATCAATGGCCATGGGTTCCAGACGGTGGTGGAACCAGACGGATACCTGGGCCACTGGATGAAGATTGATCGAGGCCTGCTACAGGCCGCTGCTCTCGGCAGTGGTGACACCGCGACGCTGGAAGTTGAGCCACTCAAAGACTGGCCCGAGCCGAGCATGCCACACGATCTTGCGACAGCGCTGGCAGCTGCCCCTCAGAAGATCCAAGAGCTATGGAAGGCGATTACCCCTATGGCGCGCTGGGAATGGGTTCGCTGGGTCAATGCAACGCAAAACCCTGAGACGCGCAAGCGCCGGGTCGAAGTCAGCATCTCGAAGATGAAGAGCGGGAAGCGACGGCCCT
>JAUZFY010000064.1 GCA_030840185.1 Microbacteriaceae bacterium
CGGCATCCTTGACCGTTCCCGTCAATGCCCAAATGCTCACGCAACATCGAAAAATGCTCGATCGCTTGCGCCGTGCCGATTAGGCCGATCATGACCGAACGCGGGCCGCCAGTCCCCAGTCCGAGGAACGTCAGCAAAATGCTCGCTGAACATCGAGTAAACGATTTCCCCCGAGGCTTTCCCGGCCCATCTCATCGGGTTTGGCGGCTTTAGCCTGACCTGTGCCCCCCTTTAAGGGCACGTCCCCCAGCGAGAAAGTCGCTCAACACCGGTGTCTCCCCTCACGACAAACCAGCGCTACCTCGCCCTGTTCGGCACGATAGCCGTCGTCATTGCCGTGGGCATCGTCGGCTCCTTCGCCTCCCGTCCGGCGCTGTCGGAACCGGCGTCGGGAACGATCGGCGTCGAGTCCGGCACGGAGACCTGCGGCGCGGGGTGGACGGAGCCGCACGCCGGGCTCTCGCGCTTCGCGGTACATAACACGACCATCGCCGGCGAAGAGGTATACCTCGAGGGCGCAAAAAACCAACTGGTGTACGGGGAACTCGAGGGTCTCGGGCCCAGTGCGACGCACGACCTGAGCGCGGTGCTCGCAAACGGCAGCTACCGCTTTGTCTGCCTGCCCGCGGACCTGCCGCCCGCATATGGACAGGTCGTCACGATCAACGGCGCGCACTCCGTCGCCGACCCGACCCCCGGCGTGAAGATCGTCACCGCCGCAGATCTCATCGCGCCCGACAAGCAATATCACGCCTGGGTCAGCGGTCGACTTCCGATCCTGGCCAGCGACGTTTTGTCGCTCGCCCGGTCGGTAGCCACCGGCGACATCCCGGCCGCACGGGCGGCGTGGCTGAGCGCGCATCTCGAATACGAGTCGCTCGGGGCAGCGTACGGCGCCTTCGGCGACCTCGACGCCGCGATCAACGGCGTGCCTCGATCGGGCTCGACCGCCCTGACCGATCCAAACCTCACCGGCTTTCACCGCCTCGAGGCACTCCTGTGGGGCGGCGCCGCCGCGACAGCCATCATGCCCTCCGCTGACCGCCTGGTGACCGACGTCAACCGGCTGCAATCCGCATTCGCGACGGCCCAAATTCCGCCGCTCGACATCGGGCTTCGCGCGCACGAAATCCTCGAGAATGCGATCCAGTTCGAGCTCACCGGCGCAACCGACGCCGGTTCGGCAACCAACATCGCGACCATTGGCGCAAACCTGGTTGGCACCAGGGAGGCTCTTGCTCCGCTCGAACCGTTGCTCGCCACCCGTTATCCGGCGCTCGCGTCGACGAAGCGTTGGCTGGACCGCGCCGCCACCCTGGTCGCCAGCTACCACCGTCCGGATGGATCGTGGACTCCACTCGCCGAACTGACCAGACCACAACGCCAAGCCCTCAATGCCGCCCTGGACGAGTCGGTACAACTGCTGGCTCCCGTTGCCACAATCACGGATCCGAGGCTCGCACCCCAATGACCGATCTACAGAACCATTCGCGCGGGCTCGGCCGCCGGGCCTTCGTGTCCGGACTGCTTGGCGCCGGGGTGGCCGCGCCGCTAGCGGCGGCGTCCATCGCGGCGGGGGGTCCGGCATTCGCGAACGAATTGGCGGATGCCCCGGCCGGCTCGCGCTCGTACCCCTTCGAGGGCACGCACCAGCAGGGCATCCTGACTCCGGTGCAGTCTGCGGCCGCGTTCGTGGCGTTCGACGTCACCGCGGCAAACCGCACGGAACTCGTGGCGCTGCTACGCGGGATCACCGAGCGCGCTCGATTCCTCACTCGGGGCGGCACCCCCTCCCCGACCGGCCTGAGCGCGCCGCCGCCCGACTCCGGCGTGCTCGGTCCGACGGTGGTCCCGGATGGGCTCACGGTGACCGCATCGGTCGGGGCGTCACTCTTCGACGACCGCTTCGGGCTGACACCGCGCAAGCCCTCGAAGTTACGCACAATGGATGACTTTCCGAACGACGCCCTGCAGCGCGAGGTCTGCGACGGCGATCTGTTGCTTCAGATCCGGGCGGACCACACCGACACCGTCACGCACGCTCTGCGCGAGGTCATGCGTGCGACTCGCGGCGGAATGCAGGTGCGGTGGCGCACGGAGGGATTCGTCTCGCCGCCGCGGCCGAGCGGAACACCGCGAAACCTGCTCGGTTCCAAGGACGGAACCGCGAATCCCGACGTCACCGACTCGAGCCAGATGGATGAGTTGGTCTGGGCGAAGCGCGACGGAACCGAGCCAGCCTGGACCGCCGGCGGGACGTATCACGTCGTTCGCGTCATCCGCATGCTCGTCGAATTTTGGGATCGGGTGTCGCTTCGCGAGCAGGAAAACCTGATCGGTCGGGTACGGGACAGCGGGGCGCCGCAGACAGGGTCTCGCGAATCGGACGTGCCCGACTACCCGAATGATCCGGCCGGGGACACCATCGCGCTCGGCGCGCACATTCGACTGGCCAATCCGCGCACCCCGCAGACCGCATCCTCGCGGATGCTGCGGCGCGGCTACAACTACAACTCCGGGCTGGACAACAACGGCAACCTCGACATGGGACTCGTCTTCACGACGTTCAACCAAGACCTCGATCGCCAGTTCGTCGCGGTGCAGAAGCGCCTTGCCAACGAAGCTCTCGTCGACTACGTCTCGCCATTCGGCGGCGGCTACTTCTTCGCGCTTCCCGGTGCCCGTACCTCGAGCGACTGGCTCGGCCGTTCGCTGCTGGCCTGAGCCCGCAACCCGGTACCCACGACTTCCCTTTCCCTTCCAATCATCCACAAGAGAGAGAGCTAGCAATGCCTCGAATCACTCGAAACCGCGCTGTATGGGCGGCCTCGGCCGCCCTCGCCATCGCAGCAGTCACCGGTCTGGGGGTGAGCGCCCCCGGAGCATTTGCCAAGACCACGGCGGGCCACTCCTCCAAGACCTCGACGCCGATCAAACACCTTGTCGTCATCTTTGACGAGAACGTGTCGTTCGACCACTACTTCGGCACCTACCCGAATGCGGCCAACACCGACGGCACCACGTTCACTGCGGCCGCGGGCACCCCGATCCCCAACAACTACACGTCGCACCCAAACCTGCTGACGGCGAACCCCAACTCGTTTCAGCCGCAGCGGCTGGCGCCAAGCCAAGCCATGACGTGCAGCCAAAACCACGGCTACAACCCCGAGCAGCGCGCCATCAACGGCGGTCTGATGAACAAGTTCCCGGAGAGCACCCAGTCGGCGGGCTGCTCGCCGAGCACGCTGTTCAACGCCCCGGGGGCGGTCATGGACTACTACGACGGCAACACGGTGACGGCCGAGTGGAACTACGCCCAGAACTTTGCGATGAGCGACAACAGCTGGGACAGCACGTTCGGCCCGTCGACGCCGGGGGCGCTCAACCTGATCTCCGGCCAGACCCACGGCGCGCTCGCCGTCAACTCTGTGACCGGAGCGCCGATCACCGGCGCCGGGGCTCCGGGGCAGGTCAGTTCGCCCAATGCCAACGGCATTGGAACGGTGAACGCTGACCCCGACCCGTCCTACGACGACTGCGCCGACAACAACCACACCTCAACCTCCGCCCTCGTTCAGATGCAGGGCAAGAACATCGGCGACCTGTTGAACGCCAAGGGTGTTACGTGGGGATGGTTCCAGGGCGGCTTCGCTCCGAGCACGCCATACAACGCAGCCACCAAGACGATGGCGCAGTGCAAGACCACCGCGACCAACATCGGTGGTGCGGCGGTCAACTCCTATTCTGCTCACCACAACCCGTTCGCGTACTACGCCTCGACGTCTAACCCGCACCACCTTCCGCCGACCTCGGTCAAGGCGATCGGGCACACCGACCAGGCAAACCACAACTACGACCTGACCAACTTCGACGCGGCTCTGAAGACCAACAACCTTCCGGCGGTCTCCTACCTCAAGGCACCGGCCGCGCAAGACGGTCACCCGGGAAACTCCAACCCGATCGACGAGCAAGCCTTTCTTGTAAAGGAGATCAACGCCATCCAGCAGTCCCCCGACTGGAAGAGCACGGCAATCGTGCTGGCCTACGACGACTCCGACGGCTGGTATGACCATGTCGCCCCGACGATCCTCAACGGCTCCAAGGACACGACGGCGAGCGGCGACACCACGCTGTGCTCGGCCTCGACCGCCCCAATCGCCGGTGGGTACGCGGACCGCTGTGGCCCGAGCCAGCGCCTCCCGCTCCTTGTGATCTCCCCGTTCGCGAAGCAAAACTTCGTGGACAGCACCCGGACGACGCAGGCCTCGGTGCTCAAGTTCGTCGAGGACAACTGGTCGACCGGGCGGATCGGCAACTCGTCCTTCGACGCGACCGCGGGAACCATCACGAACATGATGGACTTCACCCACCCGCAGAAGCGCAAGGTTCTCCTGAACGCGAACGGTTCGGTGGCCTCAAAAACCAAGTAGCCGCCGCACCACATTCGCCGGTCGGCCGTCCTCCTCGAGGGCGGCCGACCGTTTGCGACGGGACTACCATTTTCGCCATGAGCAATCTCGAGAAGGATCCGGCCGAACTGCTCGGCGAGGGCAATCTCGCGGTGGTCGACATCTATATCCACGATCCGCGCGACGTGCCCCACGGCGGCCCGCGTGCCATGACCGTGCGTCGCACCCTCCCGCAACGGCGGCGCTCACTCATCGGGGCCTGGTGCTTCCTCGATCATTACGGCCCGGATCCGGTGGCCGAACGCGGCGGAATGGTCGTCCCGCCGCATCCGCACTCCGGCCTGCAGACCGTGACCTGGCTGTTCGCCGGCGATGTCGACCACCGGGACAGTGTCGGGACGCATGCGGTGGTTCGCCCGGGCGAGCTGAACCTGATGACCGCCGGCCGGGGCATCGCCCATTCGGAGGTGTCGACGCCGCAGACGACGGTGCTGCACGGCGCCCAGCTCTGGGTGGCGTTACCGGACGCAGATCGCGACCATCAACCGTTCTTCGAGCACTACGTCCCCGTGCCGGTGAGGTTCGGCGACGCAACGGTTCGGGTCTTCCTCGGCTCGCTCGGGGGAGAGAGCTCCACCGCAACGACCTTCAGCGAGCTCATTGGATGCCAGATCGATCTGCCGTCCGGGACGGCGGTGACCATCCCAACCGACGCTCGATTCGAACACGGTGTGCTCGTCGACCGGGGATCGCTACTCGTCGACGGCGAGCCGGTGTCGGTTTCGCACTTGGCCTATCTGCGGACCGGACGAGACAGTGTCCGGCTCGAAGCAGGCGACGAGCCGGTGCGGCTTTTGCTCATCGGCGGGGTTCCCCTCGACGAACAGATCGTCATGTGGTGGAACTTCATAGGCCGCAGTCACGAGGAGATCGTGACATTCCGACAGGAGTGGCAGTCGGATGTCGTGGCCGGTGGCAACGACGGTGGGCGGTTCGGATCCGTGCACGGTTACCCCGGATCCGCCCTCCCGGCTCCGGACCTACCAAACGTGCGACTCAGGCCTCGCGGCTAGACGGGCCGTTGTCCCGGTCGAAGCGCGCTCGTTCCTCTGCTTCGATCTTCGCGTACACCTTGCGCTCGGTTCGGTCGGCGCGGAAGATCGCCCGCATCACGACCCAGAAGATGAGGCCGACCAGAATCGTGGGCAAGAGGTTGAACACCGCGTTGTTCCAATATCCGTCACCCATGTGTCAAGGATACGTCCCGCATCCTGACAACGGCTAGCCGTGCTGGACGACGCCGATGATGCCCAGAATGATCCAGTAGATGGCAAGGCCAGCTGCCGCGATCCACAACACCAGTCTCGTTGTCGTGACCTTCTTCGGGTTGCGCGGTTCTTTGGGCTGAAAGCTCATGTTCGAACACTACTCATTTGACCAGCGGGAAAAGGATGGTCTCGCGAATTCCGAGCCCGGTCAGCGCCATGAGCAGCCGGTCGACGCCCATGCCCATTCCGCCGCTCGGCGGCATCCCGTACTCCAAGGCCCGAAGGAACTCCTCGTCTAGGCGCATGGCCTCTGGGTCTCCGGCGGCGGCGAGCTTCGCTTGCGCGACGAACCGTTCGCGCTGAATCACCGGGTCGACGAGTTCCGAGTAGCCGGTGGCCAGCTCAAACCCGCGCACGTACAGGTCCCATTTCTCCACCAGGCCGGGCTCGGAGCGGTGGTCACGCACGAGGGGTGAGGTGTCGACAGGGAAATCCATGACGAACGTTGGCCGGGTGAGGCCCGACTTGACGAAGTGCTCCCAGAGTTCCTCGATGTACTTGCCGGGAGTCGGTAGTCCGACCTCCACCCCGACCGAATCGGCAAGCGCCTTGAGCTCGTGGAGCGGGGAGAGCGCGTTCACGTTCCAGCCCGAAGCCGCATTCAGCGAGTCGATCATGCTGATGCGGTCCCACTCGCCGCCGAAGTCGTATTCGGTGCCGTCCGCGAGGGCGACGACGAGGCCGCCAGCCATCGCCAACGCGGCGTTCTGGATCATCTCCTGGGTAAGATCCGCCATTTGGTTATAGTCCCCATAGGCCTGGTAGGCCTCGACCATCGCGAACTCGGGCGAGTGGGTCGAATCCGCGCCCTCGTTGCGAAAGTTGCGATTGATCTCAAACACGCGATCGATACCACCGACCACCGCCCGCTTGAG
>JAUZFY010000076.1 GCA_030840185.1 Microbacteriaceae bacterium
ATTGACGAATGCCCGCACACGACGAAGTCGACCGAATCGTCGACGCCTGGACTCGCGAACGTCCAGACCTCGACTTCACGCCGCTTCAGGTGCTTTCGCGGGTGGGCCGGCTCTCCCGGCACCTCGATCGTGCGCGGCGAGCGGCCTTCGCCGCCTCGGAGCTCGACTCCTGGGAGTTTGATGTGCTGTCGGCCCTTCGCCGGGCCGGTAAGCCGTATCAGCTGAGTCCGAAGGCGCTCCTGCAGCAGACTCTCGTCTCGAGCGGTACCATGACCAACCGAATCGATCGGCTGGTGGAACGGATGCTCGTCGAGCGTCGCACCGACCCGAACGACGGACGCGGCATCCTCGTGACCATGACGCCGTCCGGTCGGGAGCGGGTCGATGCGGCAATCAGTCAGTTGCTCGCGGCTGAGAGCGACCTGCTCGACGGGCTCTCGACCGCCGATCAGGAGCGACTCGCGGGACTTCTGCGCAAGCTCAGTCTCGACTTCGACTGACCTAGGCCTCGAGCGCCTCGCTCAGCTCGAGCCAGCGAACCTCGAGCTCTTGCATCGAGTCCTCGAGTGTCTTCAGCTCCGCCTGCAGGCTCCCCAGTCCGGCGAAGTCGGACTGATCGTGCGCGGCGAACCGGTCGTGGATGGCGGCGATCTGGGTCGTCGCCTTCTCCAGCCGCCGGCTCACGGACCCGAGTTCCTTCTGCGCGTTGCGCAGCTCGGCGCCGGTCAGCTTGATCCGACCCTTGCTGTTTACCGTGTTCTTCTCCGCGGCCCGCTCTTCGGAGCGGTGCGACTCGGTGACCGTCTGCCCCTTCGAGCCCTGCTTCGACCGCAGCTCGAGGTACTGGTCGACACCGCCCGGCAGGTGCCGCATCCGCTTGTCGAGGATGGCATATTGGTTGTCGGTGACGCGTTCCAACAGGTACCGGTCGTGGCTCACCACGAGCAGCGTGCCCGGCCAGGAGTCGAGAAGGTCCTCGATGGCGGCGAGGATGTCGGTGTCGAGATCGTTAGTCGGCTCATCCAGGATCAGCACGTTGGGTTCGCCGAGCAGGATCAGCAGCAGCTGCAGGCGGCGGCGCTGCCCACCCGAGAGGTCCTTCACCTGAGTGCTCAACTGGGCGCTCATGAATCCCATACGCTCGAGCAGCTGCCCGGGAGTGAGTTCCTTGCCGCCGCTCACGTACGAGCTCTTTTGCCGCGCGATGACGTCCATCACCCGGTCATCGAGGATGTCGGCGAGCTCGCCGAGCTGCTGGCTGAGGATGGCGACGCGGATGGTCTTGCCGCGCTTCACCCGTCCAGAGGTGGGTTGAAGGGTCCCAGCCACGAGGGAGAGCAGGGTCGACTTACCGGCGCCGTTGACGCCGAGGATGCCGGTGCGCTCGCCCGGTGCGATGCGCCACTCCACGTCCTTCAGCACTTCGCGCGGTTCCTGGCCCGGCTCCGCTCCCGGGTAGGTCACGCCGACGTCGAGCAGGTCGACGACGTCCTTGCCGAGGCGTGCCGTCGCGAGTTGGCTGAGGGCAACGGTGTCACGGGGCGGCGGCTCGTTCGAGATGAGCTCGTACGCGGCATCCATCCGGAACTTCGGCTTGGTGCTGCGTGCCGGTGCGCCGCGCCGCAACCACGCGAGTTCCTTACGGGCGAGGTTCTGACGCTTTGATTCCATGGTCGCCGCCATCGCATCCCGCTCGACCCGCTGCAGGATGTAGGCGGCGTATCCGCCCTCGAACGGCTCGATGATCTGGTCGTGCACCTCCCAGGTGTCGGTGGAGACCTCGTCGAGGAACCACCGATCGTGGGTCACGACGATGAGACCGCCCTGGTTGGCGGGCCAGCGCTTCTTCAGGTGTCCGGCGAGCCAGGAGATGCCCTCGACGTCGAGGTGGTTGGTCGGCTCGTCGAGGAAGACGACGTCCCAGTCGCCGACCAGGAGTTTGGCGAGGGCGACGCGGCGACGCTGCCCACCAGAGAGTTGGCCGATCGTCGCCTCCCACGGAACGTCGAGCAACAGGCCATCGATAACGTCCCGGATGCGGGCGTCTCCGGCCCACTCGTACTCGTCCTTGTCGCCGACGATGGCGTCCTTCACGACGAGGTCGTCCGGAAGGATGTCGGCCTGATCGAGCATCCCGAGGGTGACGCCGTTGCGCCGGGTCACCCGGCCGGAGTCCGGTTCGATGCGGCCGGAGAGCAACCGGAGGAGGGTTGACTTGCCGTCGCCGTTGCGTCCAACGACACCGATGCGGTCGCCCTCATCGAGACCGATGGTCACTCGATCGAAGATGACGCGGGTCGGATATTCGAGATGAAGGGACTCGGCGCCCAGGAGATGTGCCACTGAACGACCTTAGCCGCTGGCTGGTGCCTCGACCGCCGCGGTCCTCTGAGAGCGGAACGGACACCTCGCTCAGGGAGACGGGGGCGCGCGCACGGCGCCCCCGAATGGCACACTGGGGACATGAGCCAAGTAGCGTCTGCGGCCGGCGAGACCGTTGCCGCGAACGGACTCAACATCACCGGGCGATGCCGACAGACTTCATTCCGCGACAGAGCATCCCTGAGCCGGAGGTCGCCGCGGTGTTGGCCAGGCCGATAAAGGAGGAAGCACTATGACCACTCTTCTCGTGACCGGAGGCGCCGGATTCGTCGGCTCGGCGATTGTGGATGCCGCGCTCGATCGCGACTGGCGAGTCCGAGTAATCGACTCTCTCCGGCCGGACGTGCACGGCGGCGACTATCGGGCAGACCCGCGCGTCGAATTCGTGACCGCCGACATCCGGGATCCCGACGCCCTCGCCGTTGTGCTGTTCGGCGTCGACGTTGTCAGCCACCAGGCGGCGAAGGTCGGCCTCGGAGTCGACTTCTCCGACGCCCCCGACTACGTCGGAAGCAATGACCTCGGCACGGCGACGCTCCTCTCGGCGATGGAACAGTCCGGGGTGAAGCGACTCGTGCTGGCCTCATCGATGGCCGTCTACGGCGAGGGCAGCTACCGGGATGTCACGGGCCGGTCGACCCGGCCGGGGCCGCGCCGGGTCGATGAGCTCGACGCCGGACAGTTTGATCCAGTCGACGAGAAAGGCGAACCGCTCGAACTCGAGCTCATCACCGAGGACGCGCCGCTTGAACCGCGCAATGTGTATGCGATTTCGAAGTTGACTCAGGAATACCTCGCCTCGGCATGGGCGCGGTCCACCGGCGGCCGCGCCGTCGCACTCCGGTATCACAACGTGTACGGCCCGGGGATGCCGCAGAACACGCCGTACGCCGGCGTCGCCTCGCTGTTTCGCTCGTCCCTGGAACGCGGCGAATCCCCTCGCGTGTTCGAGGACGGCGGCCAGCGCCGCGACTTCGTGCACGTGCGGGACGTCGCATCCGCCAACCTCGCGGCCATCGAGTGGACCGAGACGGCCACGGACGGCGAATTCCGCGCATTCAACATCGGCAGCGGCGAGGTGCACACGGTCGGCGAACTCGCCGCCGAACTCAGCGCGGCCTCGGACGGACCGAAGCCGATCGTCAGCGGCGAGTATCGGCTGGGCGACGTTCGCCACATCACCGCCTCATCGGAACGGGCGAGGACAGAACTCGGCTGGGCCCCGGCGATCAGCTTCGAGGACGGCCTTCGGGAGTTCGCATCGGCGCCGCCTCGCGCGTCCGTCAGCTGATGTTGACCGTGATCTCGTGCCAGCCCTCGGCTCCGTTCGGAGCGGGCGGCGCGTAGGCCTGCCCCTGGGTCGTGCCGTTAACATCCGTCGCCCGCACCCGGATCTTGTGCGATCCCTTGCTCGCCGGCCAGCGGTAGACCCACTGACGCCAGGTATCGGCCGAGACCGAGTCGGCGAGCGTCGCCTCGACCCACGGACCGCTGTCGACCTGAACCTCGACCGAGGCGACACCGACGTGCTGCTCCCAGGCCACACCGGCCACCGCGACGGTTCCGGCTGAGACCGACGAGTTGTTGAGCGGGGTGTCGATCCGCGACGCGAGTTTTATCGGGCCCTTTGCAGACCAGCCGCGCGGAATCCAGTACCCCTGATCCTCGGAAAACTTCGAGACCTTCATCTCAACCAACCACTTGGTGGCTGACACGTATCCGTACAGTCCCGGAACGACCATGCGAACGGGGAACCCGTGCTCAAGTGGCAGCGTCTCACCGTTCATCCCGACGGCGAGCAGCGCTTCAGTTCCAGGGTCCTGCAGCACGGACAGCGGAGTTCCCGCGGTGAAACCGTCGACGCTCCTGGAGAGCACCATATCGGCCCCCGCCTTCGGCACGGCCTGCTTGAGCAGTTCCCGGATCGGGTAGCCGAGCCACAGCGCGTTGCCGATCAGGTCACCGCCGACATCGTTTGACACGCAGGCAAGGGTGGCGAGATGTTCCTCGAGCGGCTTCTTGAGCAACTCGGCGAACGTCAGCTCGATCTCGTTCTCCACCATTCCGGTGACCTTGAGTGTCCACTTCTCCGGATCGATCGACGGCACCTGCAGCGCCGTGTCGATGCGGTAGAAGTCCGCGTTCGAGGTGACGTACGGGGTCACACCGGGAATGTCGAGCGATGCGTTGGCCGGCATCGGTGCCGTGGCGACGGCGGGTTTCGGCAGGACGATCTTGGTTCGGATGGCCGCGACCTTCGTCGACGTCGCATTGATCAGCCGCGCCCCGGTTCCAACCACCACGGCCGCCGCGCCGGCCACCACCGCCATGGTGAGAAACCCGCGCCGCTCGAGCTGCAGGCTTGACTCGGCGGCGTTCGGTGAGGGTCGCTCCCCCGTCGAAGTGCTGCGCTCGGTGGCCGCCCGCCAGCGAGCGAGCCGCTGCTCAGAAATGTGCAAAACCACCACTCCGGCGACGGCGCCCACAATGGTCGACACGCCGTTGATTGCGGGCGCACCCGCTCGGGTGACCACGGCGATAAGCGCGATTAGACCCCCAACGCCGAACACGATTACTCCCCATGGCGATCTGCGCAGCTCGAGAATTCCGGCGGCGCCGGAGATGACCACGATGAGAATTCCCATCAGGGTCAGCAGTGCCGCCTTGTCGCCGGTCCCAAAGAGCGAGACCATGATCTCCTTCACCCCTCCGGGGGCAAGGTCGATGACGAGTGAACCGACGGCAAATAGAGGGCTCGCAGCTGCGCCGATGAAGACCGAAACGAGCTCTGCGACGGCCAGGACGACCCCGGCCGACACCACCCCGGCGATTGCGGCGAGGAGGGAAACCTTCCGAACTGTCATCCCGGATCGCGCTCGGGCGGTGGAGGGAGCAACGGCCATACACTCAGAATAGGTCCGCGAACCCGTGAATGGACCGCTTCCGAAGCGACCCCCGCCCCCCTTCCGAAATCCATGCACACTGCCGCCGACCCCGGCGTGTTGGCGGCAACACGCCGAGTCGGCATCCGGATTTCATGGATTTCGGAAGAGAAAACGGATGTCGAGGGGGCGAACAGGAAGAAGGGAGGCGAGGCTGAAACGTCAGCTAATTAGGCGGGCGCCGTGCACCGGGCCGGTGGCTCGCACGACGGTGAGCTGGGCGGCGCTGAGGGCGATCTGAAGCTCGAGCGCCCCGTCGAGGTCGGCTGCGAGGAACGCCACCGTGGGGCCGGACCCGGAAATCAGCCCGGCGAGGGCGCCATTCTCCTCACCGAGCTCAATCACCGATGCCAGCTGGGGCTCGAGATGCAGCGCCGGAGCCTGCAGATCGTTGTACAGGGCATCCGCGAGCATCCGCGGATCGCCGGCGCGCAACGCCTGAAGCACGTTGGCGTCCACCTGCGGCTGGGTCGGGGCGGGAAATATGTCCTGCGAGTGCCGGTCGCGGTGACGGTCGAGCTCACGGTAGACCTCCGGTGTGCTCATTCCGAAGTCCGCGAAGGCGAGCACCCACTGGAACTGTCCCTTGGCGAGGGCCGGGCTGAGCTGATCCCCTCGACCGGTGCCGATCGCCGTGCCACCGGTGAAGGCGAACGGCACGTCGGAGCCGAGTTGGGTCGCGAGCTCGAGCAGTTCCTCGCGGGAGAGGTCGGTGCCCCACAGCGCATCGCAGGCAAGGAGAGTCGCCGCGGCATCCGCCGAGCCGCCGCCCATTCCCCCGGCGATCGGCACGTGCTTCTCAATTTCGAGGTGCACACCGGCCCGATAGCCGGCCTTGTGAGCGAGAAGAGTGGCCGCCTTGATGGCGAGGTTCGATCCGTCGGTGGCAAGGTTCGAGGTGTCGATAGAACCGCCGAAGCTCACCGAGAAATCATCCGCCGGATACGCACGCACGTCCTCGCCGAGCGAGACCGCCTGGTACGCGGTTGCGACGTCGTGATACCCGTCTTCCAGCAGCGCGCCGACCTTGAGGAATACGTTGATCTTGCCTGGTGCCCGCGCGTGCACCATCTTCGGAGCGGCCGCCGGGGAGGTCATTACTCCAACCTAGCCGACCGGCGGAACAGCTCCTTACGCCTTCGCCCGCGCCACCGCGAGGAAGTCGCGCACCGTCAGCTCTTCACCGCGCGCTGTCGGGGCAATCCCAGCCGCCTCCAAGCGGGCGGATGCCGCGGCGCTGTCTCCCAGCACCACGGATAGCGACTGCCGCAGCATTTTTCGGCGCTGCTGGAAGGCCGCGTCGACGAGGGCGAACGTGGCGAGACGCTCCTCCTCGGTGCCCGGCCGCTCGGCCCGGTCGAAGCGCACGAGGATCGAGTCGACGTTCGGAACAGGCCAGAACACCTGGCGGCTCACCTGACCGGCGGTTCGCCAGTTTCCGTACCAGGCGGACTTGATGCTTGGGCTGCCGTAGATCTTGGAGCCAGGCTCCGCCGCGATGCGCTGACCGACCTCGGCTTGCACCATCACGAGCCCCGTCTCGATGCCCGGGAAATACTCGAGAAAGTGGAGCAGGACCGGTACCGAGATGTTGTAGGGCAGGTTGGCCACGAGGCTCGACGGGGCGCCGGGAAGCTCGGTGACGGTCATCGCGTCCTGCGTGATGACCGTGAACGGGGCATCGGGGTGAAAGAGCTGCACCGTGATCGGCAATTGATTGGCGAGACGATTGTCGATCTCGACCGCGACGACGGATGCCC
>JAUZFY010000195.1 GCA_030840185.1 Microbacteriaceae bacterium
CCGGCAAACACCCAGTCTGCCCTAGTTTGAAGGCATGGAGCCAACGGCGAGCTCTCCGGCAACCTCGAACATCACCATGCCCCGAGGCGAACCCCTCGTCGTGCTCTCCAACGTCAACAAGTACTACGGCGACCTCCACGTTCTGAACAACATCGACACCGTGGTCAATCGCGGCGAAGTCGTCGTGGTGATCGGGCCGAGCGGGTCCGGCAAGTCCACCCTGTGTCGCGCGATCAACCGCCTCGAGACCATCGACACCGGCACCATCACAATCGACGGACGAGTGCTCCCGTCCGAGGGCGCCGAGCTCGCGCAATTGCGCGCCGACGTCGGAATGGTTTTCCAGTCGTTCAACCTGTTCGCTCACAAGACGATTCTCGACAACGTGACACTCGCGCCGATCAAGGTGCGAAAGCTGTCGCGGAAGGCTGCCGAGGAACGCGGAATGGAGATGCTCGAACGCGTCGGCATTGCCGATCAGGCGAAAAAGATGCCGGCTCAGCTCTCCGGCGGGCAGCAGCAGCGGGTGGCAATTGCTCGTTCCCTCGCGATGCGTCCGAAGCTCATTCTGCTCGACGAGCCGACGAGCGCTCTCGATCCCGAAATGATCAACGAGGTGCTTGACGTCATGGTGGGTCTCGCCAAAGACGGCATGACCATGGTCGTCGTCACTCACGAGATGGGCTTCGCCCGCAAGGCCGCGAATCGAGTGCTGTTCATGGCCGACGGGAGCATCGAGGAGGAAGCCACGCCCGAACGGTTCTTCACCAACCCGCAGACAGCGCGGGCTCAGGACTTTCTCTCAAAGATTCTGGAGCACTGAACGCGGCCAACACGAAAATGCCGACACACGGGGCAAAATCCGGCACTCACACATCGGCCAGAAAGGTACACAGCAATGAAGCACAAGACCTTAACTCTCATCGGAGTCGCGGCGGCGTCCATGCTCATGCTTGCCGGGTGCGCGAGCGGCGGCGGGGGTGGCGCGGGCGGAACTGACGCCGGGGCGAGCCCGACACCCGCCGCCTCATTCCCCGCCGGTTCCACAATGGAGCGGCTGTCAAAGGCTGGCAAGATCACAATCGGCACAAAGTTCGACCAGCCGCTGTTCGGCCTCAAGGGACCGGATGCGCCGGTCGGATTCGATATCGAAATCGGCAAGCTCATCGCCGCAGGTCTCGGCATCCCGGCCAAGAACATCGAGTGGAAGGAAGCGGTCTCCGCCAACCGGGAGCCGTTCATCGCCACCGGCGAGGTCGACGCCGTTGTCGCCACCTACACGATCAACGACGCGCGCAAGCAGGTCGTCTCATTCGCCGGCCCGTACTACCTCGCCGGACAATCGATCCTCGTCAAGGCCGACAACAACAAGATCAAGAGCCAGAAGGATCTCGTTGGCCAGCCGGTGTGTTCCGTCACCGGGTCCACACCCGCGGCGAAGCTCACCGAGATCGGCGCGAACCCGCTGCTCACCGATACCTACACGAACTGCCTCGAGCCGCTGCGCTCCGGAGCGGTGGTTGCGGTGAGCACCGACAATGTCATTCTCGCCGGCCTGGCGGCCCAGAACGAGGGAGAGTTCAAGGTCGTCGGCAAGCCGTTCACGCAGGAGCCCTACGGAATCGGGCTGAAGCACGACGACACACAGTTCCGCAACTTCATCAACGACGTTCTGGAGAAGTCGTATAAGGACGGCAGCTACAAGAAGGCGTGGGAGGCGACAGCGGGAAAGGTGCTCCCGTACGCCCCGCCGCCTGCGGTTGACCGTTACTAGCGCTGGGGGTGTGGCAGGCACGATCCAATCGACCTGCCACACCCGCCAGAGCAATCGAAGCCACAACGAGTGAGGGCGAGTCGATGGACGTCGTGATAGCGAGCCTCCCGGACTATCTGCGGGGATTCGGCGTGACCCTCATCCTGCTTGGGGTGTCCGGCGTCGGAGCGCTGATCATTGGCACCGTCGTGGCCGCCATGCGCATCTCGCCGGTTCCGGCCCTTCGCGGCTTCGCCGCCGCCTACACCGAGGCTCTCCGCAACACCCCGCTCACTCTCGTGCTGTTCTTCTGCATCTTCGTTCTTCCCAATCTCGGCGCCACCATCCCATACATCACCGCCGCCTGTATCGGGCTCACCCTGTATACCTCGCCCTTCATCGCTGAGGCGCTGCGTTCCGGCGTCAACGGGGTACCGGTCGGGCAGGCCGAGGCGGCGCGGAGCCTCGGTATGGGCTTCGGCCAAGCCGTCACCCTCGTCATCTTTCCCCAGGCCTTCCGAATGGTCATCCCTCCACTCGTCAACGTCTTTGTCGCCCTGACCAAGAACACCTCGGTGGCCGGCGGCTTTTTCGTCACCGAACTGTTCACGGTTGGCAAGGGGCTCGCGAATGCACATGGCAACGCCGTGATTCCCGTGCTTCTCGGGGTCGCGTCGTTCTACCTGATTGTGACAATTCCGCTCGGCCTGCTGTCTGCCCGCCTCGAAAAGCGTTGGGTGGTCGCCCGATGAGCTCCGTGCTGTTCGATGTGTCCGGTCCGAAAACCAGACGCCGGTCGCTCATCGCCTCGATCGTCTCCCTCGCCGGCATCGCAGCGATTCTCGCGTGGGTCATCCTGACCCTCGCCGCTCCGCGGCAGTCCTCCGGCATTACCCTGCCCGGCTCCTTCGATCGGAGCCGATGGGACATCTTCACCGACCCGAGCGTCTGGCGCACCATCGGCGAAGGCCTCGTTGGCACCCTTCGGGCCGCGGCGGTCGCGGCGATACTCGCCCTCGTGATCGGCGTGCTGTTTGCGACGCTGCGCACGGCCGGGAGACGGTGGATCCGCATTCCCGCGACTATCGCGCTCGAGTTCTTCCGCGGCATGCCGGTTCTCTTGCTCATGCTTTTCATTCTGCTCGCGAGCTCGTGGGGAACGTTCTGGGCGGTTGTTCTCGGCCTCGGCCTCTACAACGGGGCCATCATCGGCGAGTCGCTCAGGGCCGGACTCGCGTCGTTGCCGAGCGGCCAGCGCGAGGCCGGACTGAGCCTGGGCCTTAGCCGCCTGCAGACCAAGACCTACATCGAGTTTCCGCAGGCCTTCCGGCAGATGCTTCCCGTCATCGTCGCCCAGCTCGTCGTCCTGCTCAAGGACACGAGCCTCGGCTACATCGTGGGATACAACGAACTCATCCGCACGACGATGAACGGACTCGGAGCCTTCTACGGCAATCGCTACCTGCTGTCGCTGTTTCTGGTGACCCTCGCGATTTATCTGGCCGTGAACCTGAGCCTGTCCGCCATCGCGAGACGCCTCGCCCGCCGGCGCGGGCCCCGTCGGCCTGGCCGGGGCCACCGCGGCGCACCAACCGGTTCGCTGTCACGAACCGCGGGCTTTCCACGGGAACCGGAGAACAGCGCCGTCGAATAGGGGCAGCCGTGCAACAGGATGCCGCGAAGCAACCTGAACCGGAGCCATCCGGTACCTCGCTAAACTTGGGAACCGTGTCTGACGCCCTCACCCTCACCGACGAATCCGTCGCCGCAGCAGTGGACGCCGCACTCGCGGCCATCGCCGCCGCTACCGACTCGGGTAGCCTCCGCTCCGCTCGCACCGAACACGCCGGGGAGTCCTCGGTACTCGCCAGACTCAACGGCACGCTCCGTGACGTTCCCAAGGAACAGAAGGCCGCGGCCGGCAAGCTTGTCGGTCAGGCCAGATCCCGGGTCAACCAGGCCCTGGCGGCGCGGGAATCGGAGCTGTTCGCGGCCGAGGAGGCCGCTCGGCTCGCCGAGGAGACCGTCGACGTGACGGCACTTGCCTCGCGCTGGACCCCCGGTGCGCGTCATCCGCTCACCATGCTTCAGGAACTCATCGCCGATGTCTTCGTCGGAATGGGTTGGGAAATGGCCGAGGGACCGGAGCTCGAGAACGAGTGGTTCAACTTCGACGCACTCAACTTCGACGAGGATCATCCGGCGCGGGCGATGCAGGACACATTCTTCGTCGACCCGGCCGACTCCCATCTGGTGTTGCGCACGCAGACCAGTCCGGTGCAGATCCGCACGTTGCTCACCCGCGACCTCCCCGTTTACGTAATCTCGCCGGGCAAGGTGTTCCGCACCGACGAACTCGACGCGACTCACACCCCGGTGTTCCACCAGGTTGAGGGCATCGCGATCGACAAGGGACTGACGATGGCGCACCTGCGAGGCACTCTCGAGCACTTTGCGCGCCAGATGTTCGGCGACGAGGCAAAGATCAGGCTTCGACCGAACTACTTCCCGTTCACCGAGCCGAGCGCCGAGATGGACGTATGGCAACCGAACGCCAAGGGCGGTGCCCGCTGGGTGGAATGGGGTGGATGTGGCATGGTCAATCGCAACGTGCTCAGGGCGGCCGGCATCGACCCGGACGAATACCAGGGCTTCGCCTTCGGCATGGGAATCGAACGGACCCTGCAGTTCCGCAACGACCTCAACGACATGCGAGACATGGTCGAGGGCGATGTCCGGTTCAGCCAGCAGTTCGGGATGGTGGTCTGATGCGCATTCCAATCAGCTGGCTGCGTGAGTTCGTCGACGTTCCGGACGATGTCACCCCGGAAGACGTCCTCGCCGCGCTCGTGAGCGTCGGCTTCGAGGAGGAGGCCGTGCACCGATTCGACCTCACCGGCCCGATTGTCGTCGGCGAGGTGTTGGAGTTCGTGCCCGAGCCCCAATCGAACGGCAAGACCATCAACTGGTGCCAGGTGCGAGTCGCCCCCGACGGCGGTTTAGCCGCCGACGGCGGGGCGGCAGTGCGCGGCATCGTCTGCGGCGCGCACAACTTCGTCACCGGCGACAAGGTGGTCGTCTCGCTGCCCGGGGCGGTGCTGCCCGGGCCGTTCCCCATCGCCGCCCGCAAGACTTACGGCCACGTCTCCGACGGCATGATTGCCTCCGCTCGCGAACTCGGCCTCGGTGAGGAGCACGACGGGATCCTGCGCCTCGCCTCCCTCGGGCTAGACCCGGAGGTCGGCACGGACGCGACCGTTCTGCTCGGACTCGACGATTGGGCGGTGGAGATCAACGTCACCCCCGACCGCGGGTATGCGCTCTCCATGCGCGGCGTCGCTCGGGAGTACGCCCACGCGACCGGCGCTGCATTCCGCGACCCGGCCGACGCCGTCACCCCGGTGGAGGCCTCCGGCTTCGACGTGCAGATCGATGACCGCCGCCCGGTGCGGGGACGGATCGGCGCATCAGTCTTCATCACCCGGGTGGTCCGCGGCATCGACCCGGGGCTACCGTCTCCCGCCTGGCTCGTCGGTCGGCTCAAGCTCGCCGGCATTCGTCCGATCTCCCTCATCGTCGACATCACCAACTACGTGATGATCGAACTCGGGCAGCCGATCCACGGGTACGATCTCGATTCCCTCAGCGGTGGCATCCGGGTGCGCCGCGCCGAGCCGGGGGAGAAGCTCGAGACGCTCGACGGCACGATCCGCTCGCTCGACCGGGAGGACCTGCTGATCACCGACGACTCCGGTCCGATCGGTCTCGCCGGAGTCATGGGCGGGGCCGCGACCGAGATCGGGCCGACGACCAGCACCGTTCTCGTCGAGGCAGCAAACTTCGACCCCGTGTCGATCGCTCGCAGCGCCCGTCGGCACAAGCTCCCGAGCGAGGCCTCCCGTCGCTTCGAACGCGGCGTCGACCCGGAGGTCGCGGCCGCCGCTGCCGCACGGGTCGTCGAACTTCTCGAGCAGCTCGCAGGGGGAACGGCAGACAGCCTCGGATCCCGCTTCGCGTCCGTCGAACCGCCCGAGCCGATCTTGCTTCCCGACGGCTACGTGAACGCCATAGTCGGGGCCGACTACTCCGACGCCGAGATTCTGCGCACCCTCGCCGACATCGGCGGCGTCATCGAGCCCGCCAACAACGCCCTATCGGTGGTGCCGCCGAGCTGGCGTCCGGACCTGACCGACAAGGCGACACTCGTCGAGGAGGTCGCCCGCATCGTCGGATACGACCGGATCCCCGCCGTGCTTCCGACCGCGCCGACCGGCCGTGGACTCACCAGACCCCAGCGGCTGCGCCGCTCCGTCTCGCAGCTGCTCGCCGCGACCGGCCACACCGAGATCCTGTCCTACCCGTTCGTGTCGGCGACGGCAAACGCCGCGTTCGGTGGACCCGCGGATGCCGCAGTTCCGGCGATTCGACTGGTGAATCCACTCGACGCCGAGTCTCCGTTCCTTCGAACCTCGCTGATCCCCGGCCTCGTCGAGATCGCACGACGTAACCTGTCGCGCGGGCTCACCGATTTGGCGCTGTTCGAGGTCGGGTCTGTCTTCCGTCCAGAGGCCGGGGTCTCCTACGGCAGCGGTTCGCTTCCGTCGGGCACCGAGCGCCCGACTACGAGCGAGCTCGGGCAGCTGCTCGGCAGCATCCCGCCGCAGCCGCTCTACGTATCGGCGA
Organism: Microbacteriaceae bacterium; assembly: GCA_030840185.1. Lineage (GTDB taxonomy): Bacteria > Actinomycetota > Actinomycetes > Actinomycetales > Microbacteriaceae > Lacisediminihabitans. The sequence continues at coordinate 6,437 of JAUZFY010000195.1, forward strand.
TCTACACCGGCGCGGCCGTGGGGCGCCAGCCCGGCCGGGCCATAAGCCCGCATGGCGTCGCCGACGCGATCGATGCTGCGCGGCAGGTTGCGCACGCCGTTCACCTCGACCTGACCGTTCGACAGGGCTCCCACCACTCCTTCCATCCGGGACGCACCGCGGAGCTGTTCGTCGGCGACATTGCGGTCGGCTTTGCCGGCGAGCTGCTTCCGGCCCTCGCGGAGGAGCTCGACCTTCCGCGTGTCACCGCGGTTCTCGAACTCGACCTCGGGCACTTGATCGAACTCGCTTCGCCGGACGTCGAGCCGACGCCGATTTCGAGCTACCCCGCAGCAACGCAGGACCTTTCCCTCGTGGTCGGCGCCGTCACACCGGCACGAGAGGTGCTCGACGCGGTGATCGAGGGTGCGGGAGAGCTTCTCGAGCACGCAAGTCTCGTTGACGACTACCGGGGAGCCGGTCTGCCGGACGGGTCGAAGTCGCTCACCTTCGCGCTGCGATTCCGGGCACCCGACCGCACCCTCACCGCTGCCGAGGCAACCGAGGCGAAACTAGGCGGTGCCGGGCTCGCCGCGGCACGTTTCGGCGCGGCGGTGCGAGAGTAACGAAGGGCGCGGAGTTCTCGGGTAGGCTCAACCCGTGGACAACAGCCGCATCACCGGAATGGCAGACCGTCGCAGTTCACTGCGCCGTGGCCTCCGGCTGCGCGGCGAGCGTCGTAGCACCCGTTTCGGCGGACAGCGACCGGAGGCGACGCTTCACGTCTGATCGGCTGCCAACCAAAGCACCCTCGATCTTTCATCAGCGCCGCCGCCTCGACCCCCGCCAATCCACTCTCATAAAAGGCTAGAGACATGTCCTATTCCGTTGCCGTCGCCGGTGCGAGCGGCTACGCGGGCGGCGAGCTGCTACGGCTGCTGTCCGCCCACCCACAATTCACCGTGACCACGGTCACCGGGTTCCAGTCGGCGGGGCAGCCGCTGTCCAGTGCCCAGCCCCACCTTCGGTCGCTTGCCGATCTCACCCTGCGGCCGACCACCGCCGACAGCC
>JAUZFY010000118.1 GCA_030840185.1 Microbacteriaceae bacterium
CGCGAAGCTTGGCGTCGAGGTTCGACAGCGGCTCGTCCATGAGGAAGACCTGGGGCTGGCGGACGATCGCGCGGCCCATGGCGACGCGCTGACGCTGCCCACCGGAAAGCGCCTTCGGCTTGCGGCCGAGGTACGGTTCGAGGTCGAGCAGCTTCGCTGCCTCGAGAACGCGAGTTGCGCGCTCATCCTTGTTGACTCCTGCGATCTTGAGCGCGAAGCCCATGTTCTCGGCGACGGTCATGTGCGGGTACAGGGCGTAGTTCTGGAAGACCATCGCGATGTCGCGATCCTTCGGCGGAACGTCGGTGACGTTACGGTCGCCGATCAGGATGTTTCCGTCGTTGACCTCTTCGAGTCCCGCGAGCATGCGAAGGGATGTGGACTTTCCACAACCCGACGGGCCGACGAGAACGAGAAACTCGCCATCGGCGACGGACAGGTCGAGGGAGTCGACTGCCGGTCGGGTCGAGCCGGGATAGAGGCGAGTTGCTTTGTCGAAAGTGACAGATGCCATGGTTTTTACAGCTCCTTCACCGGCAGGTACGTGCCGGACGATCCGTAGTGAATGGGTAGTGCAAGGCCATTATGTCACCAGAAGCAGCCGCGACGGGTGGATAGCGACGCCGGGCGGTGGTTAGGCTGTGTCAGCAATTGATTGGGGAATTCCCAGAATGCCTGTCTAATGTTCAAAAGGCTCCGCGCGCGGCATATTGCAGCGGCCTTTGAGTCACGGCAATATTTACCAAGAGTGAGGCTCAATGACTTACGACCGTTCGGGCGACAAAGGCCTCAGCAAGAATGAGAGGCGCGAGGCCGCGCGCGAGAAGGCTCGTGCTCTGCGCGATGAGCAGCGGAAGAAGGACCGGCGCAGCAAGGTCGTGCTGCAGAGCAGCCTCGTCGTGCTCGTTCTCGCAATCGTCGTCGTCGTCGGCCTCGTCATCGTGAACAGCGTTCGCCCGCCGTCGCCCGGACCACTCAACATGCTGAGCGACGGGATCAAGATCAGCCAGGGATTGAAGGCTGTCGCCACGCCGGCGCTGCAGCCAGACGCCAAGCCAGTGGCGTCCAAGCCGAACAAAAACGGCGTGATCGACATCCAGGTCTACCTCGACTATCAGTGCCCGATCTGCGGTCAGTTCGAGGCGGCGAACGCGAGCCAGATCAAGACGCTGATTTCGAGCGGCGCGGTCACCGAGGAGATCCACCCGATCGCAATTCTCGACAGCCAGTCGCTCGGTAAGAAGTATTCCACCCGAGCCGCCAACGCGGCCGCGTGCGTTGCCAACTACTCTCCGAACAGCTTCTTCGCCTTCAACGCGCTGCTGTTCGCAAACCAGCCGAAAGAAAACACCGAGGGTCTGACCGACGCGAAGCTGATCAGTCTGGTCAAGCAGGCCAAGGTATCGACGGTCGACTCGGTGTCCGACTGCATCACGAGCCAAAAGTTCAAGTCGTGGGTTGCCGCGGCAACCACTCGCGCCTTCACCGGTCCGATCCCCCATAGCAACGTCCCCAAGGTCGTCGAAACTCCAACCATCATCATCAACGGCAAGAAATACCAGGGAGCAGTCGACGACGCTCGCCAGTTCGCTGCGGCGGTCTCGAAGGCGGCAGGCGACAGCTTCTCGGCGAATTCGACCCCGTCGCCCAGCCCATCCCCCAGCGCTACGCCGTAACCGGCACGCACTTAACTCCGGCGGGGCCGAGCTGTGAAGCACTGACCCAGGGCGGTCGCGCGGCCTACCCTGTTGGTATGGGAGCAACCGAACTGTGGCTGGTTCGCCATGGCGAGAGCGTGGCGAACGTGGCTTCATTTGCCGCCGAATCGCGGGGCCTCGAAGTGATTCAGGTCGAGCATCGGGACGCGGATGTGCCCCTCTCGACGACCGGCGAAGAACAGGCTCGGGCGCTCGGCGACTGGTTAGCGGAGAACATCACGGATGCGGCGCCGTCCGCGGTTTGGGCGTCTCCCTATCTGAGGGCGCAACAGACCGTCGCGATAGCGATGCGGCGGGCGGGTCTTGACCTGCCGATCCGCATCGACGAACGATTGCGGGACCGGGAACTCGGGGTTCTCGACCTCCTCACTACGCAGGGAGTCGAGGCGCGATATCCCGAGGAGGCACAGCGTCGCCGGTGGCTCGGAAAGTTTTATTACCGACCGCCGGGCGGTGAATCCTGGGCCGACGTCGCTCTCCGGTTGCGTTCCTTCCTCCGCGATGTCGACCTGTATGACGACGGAGGAACGGTTCTCGCCGCCGCCCACGACGCCGTGATTATGCTGTTCCTCTATGTATGCAACGGCCTCACCGAGAAGGAACTGCTCGGCTTTGCTAGGGACCACACCGTGGCCAACGCCTCGGTGACGAAGCTCACGCGACCGACCGGTGCTGGCCGGTGGAACCTCGAGTCGTTCGCTCATGAGGACCACCTTCACGGGGCGGGAGTGCCCGTCACCGAACACGCGGGGGACACGAGTGCCGAGATTTTCTGAGACTCCAACCGAGCCCGTCACCGTCACGGCCAATCTGTTGCGAGAGTGGCCCCTGCCGGCCGCCGCGGATTCGAAGTACGGCCGCGGACAGGTCGTCATCGTCGGAGGCGCGAGCCGCTCCCCGGGGGCCGCGATGCTCGCTGGAGTGGCCGCCCTCCGCGTCGGTGCTGGTCGGCTGACCCTCGCGATCGGCGGCTCCGTCGCCGCCCAGGTCGCCGTCGCGGTACCGGAGTGCGGTGTGATTCCTCTGGACGAGACATCCGACGGCCACGTGTCCGGATCGGCGATCGAGCGTGCCGGTTCGGATCTCGCGAACGCGGACATAGTGGTCATTGGTCCCGGT
>JAUZFY010000143.1 GCA_030840185.1 Microbacteriaceae bacterium
CAAACTGGGCTCCGTCGATGTAGTCCCGCTCGACCGGGTCGTTGAGGTCTGTGTGCCAATCGATCTTGACCGCTCCGGGGATGTGACCAGTCTCGTAGAGCAGAACGTCCTCATCGGACTCCACGACAACGAGACCCGGGGCTTCGAGGTGTGACTGCAACCACTCGGTGCTCACGAGCCGTTCGGGGTGCGCGTACTCGGAGAATGCTGCGGATGAGTCGACCTCGACGGTCATGTGGTTACCTCCTGTTGGCGCCTAACGGCGCGGCGATGTGCCGGTGATCAGCGAGCTAGGCTCTTTACTGACGTACCGAATCTACGCACTCAATCGGGGTGTTGGCGCGGTTCGGTAAGACTTCGACACATATTCCTAGCAAGAGGGACCTAACCGAAACGTGACGGCCGAACAAATGCTTTCCCGTGGCAGCCTCACGGACCGTCAATCGACGCTCAGCGCCGCGGAGATGGTGAAGCATCTGGTTCCTCCGCGCCAGTTCGAGTCGGCGACCCTCGATTCCTACCGACCGGATCGGGACTACCCGTCGCAAGGAGCGGCCGTCGCCGCGATGCGCAACTTCGTTGCGGGATTCAGCGCCAAGTCCGGCGGGTTTTTCTCGCGCCGCAAGTCACCGGTTGAACTGCCCGGCGTCTACCTCGACGGTGGGTTCGGCGTCGGAAAGACCCACTTGCTCGCGGCTCTGTGGCACGCGGCTCCCGGCCGCAAGTACTTCGGCACGTTCATCGAGTACACCGCGCTCGTCGGGGCGCTTGGTTACGCGGCCGCGGTCGAGCAGCTCAAGGGGGCGTCGCTCGTCTGCATCGACGAGTTCGAGCTCGACGATCCGGGGGACACCCGGCTGATGTCCCGGCTGCTCTCGGAACTCGTGGAATCCGGCTCCCGGATCGCCGCAACATCCAACACTCCGCCGAACGCTCTCGGCGAGGGCCGGTTCGCTGCCCAGGACTTTCTGCGCGAGATCGATGCGCTCGCCGCCCGCTTCAAGACCGTGCGGATCGATGGGCTCGACTACCGTCGGCGCGACATCGAGGGCCACGCCGTCTCGCTCTCGCTGCCCGACCTCGAGAGCGCGGTCGCCGCTGCCGTCGGCGAGGTGACCGTCGACAGCTTCGAATCCGTGATTGCCCACCTCGGTTCGGTCCATCCGTCCCGCTATGTCAGGCTCATCGATGGACTCGACGCCATCGCGTTGATCGACGTGCATCCGCTGAACAATCAGACGGATGCGCTGCGACTCGTCGCCTTCGTCGACCGGCTCTACGACGCCCAGGTTCGCATCATCGCGACCGGCACACCGCTCGACCGAGTGTTTGGCGACGACATGCTCGCCGGGGGATTTCGCAAGAAGTACCTTCGCGCGGTCTCTCGGCTGATCGCGCTCACCTCCGGCTCGCTGTAGAAATTCACGGGGCCTATTCAGGCCGTTATCGACCTTGGTAACACGATGTTTACATTCGAGCGTATGGCGTAACAACGGCGAAACATTGCGACATCGCTCCCGAAATGTCGGCCGAGCAAACTATCCGAATCGCCCCCACGGCGGATCCCGATCGCAGTTGTCGTCAGGCATCGCGAGAGAAACCGTGGGGAGTCCCTGAGACAAGAGAGAGGCAACCTAACTCATGGTCGCATTGTCGGTCCTTACAGATGCCACGACTGACGGCATAACATCGAACCTTAATTCGCTGTGGCTCCTCGTAGCCGCCGCCCTCGTGCTCGTCATGACCCCGGGCGTCGCCTTCTTCTACGGCGGAATGGTTCGCGCCAAGAGCGTCATCAGCATGATGATGATGAGCTTCGGCGCGATGGGCCTCATCGGCGTCCTGTGGGTGCTCTACGGCTACGGCATCGCCTTCGGAAAGCCAGCCATCAAGGGCTGGCTCGGCAATCCGTTCGACGGCTCGCTTGGCCTCGGCAACCTGGTCGGAATCGGCAAGGGCGGGCACATGACGGGCGACCTCAACGGGCTGGCCTTTGCCGGCTTCCAGGCCACCTTCGCCATCATCACCGTCGCGCTCATCTCTGGTGCCATCGCCGACCGTGCGAAGTTCGGTCCGTGGATGATCTTCGCCGGTGTTTGGGCCACTCTTGTCTACTTCCCGGTCGCCTACTGGGTGTTCAACCTCGCGGACGGCTGGGCCCCGACCGGCGCCGGAATCCTGAACGGCGTCGGCGTAAACGACTTCGCCGGTGGGACCGCGGTGCACATCAACGCCGGTGCGGCCGGTCTCGCCCTCGCGCTCGTGCTCGGCAAGCGGGTCGGCTTCAAGAAGGGCCTGTCCAAGCCGCATAACGTTCCGCTGACCCTGCTCGGCGCTGCGCTTCTCTGGTTCGGCTGGTTCGGCTTCAACTCCGGTTCAGAGGCTGCGGTGGATGGCGTGGCGGCGATCGCCTGGGTCAACACTCTCGCCGCCCCGGCTGCGGCAATCCTCGGTTGGCTGATCGTCGAAAAGATCAAGGACGGCAAGCCGACCTCGATTGGTGCGGCATCCGGAGCGGTAGCGGGTCTCGTCGCGATTACGCCGGCCTGTAACATCCTGACCCCCGGTTGGGCCATCGTGCTCGGCATCCTCGCCGGTGCCGTGTGTGCCCTCGCCATCGACCTGAAGTTCAAGCTCGGCTTCGACGACTCGCTCGACGTGGTCGGCATCCACCTCGTCGGTGGTCTGCTCGGAACCCTGTACATCGGAATCTTCGGCAGCGGAATCGGCCTCATCGACACCGGAAGCTTCGCTCAGCTCGGGTCGCAGGCCCTCGCCGCCTTCGGGATCGCGATCTACTCCTTCGTCATCGCGTGGATCATTGGAACCGTCATCCAGCGGACGATCGGCTTCCGCATCACCAACGAAGACGAGGTTGCCGGCGTGGACACGATCGTGCACGGCGAAGAGGGCTACGCTCTCGAGACGGTCTGACACTAGAACGACCCGTTGTGAGTTGGGGTGCCGTCCTTCGGGGCGGCACCCCCTTTCGTTGTGGCCACAGGCCTTCGTTGTGGCCATAGTGTTGGGACCGGTCGACGAACTCAGGGGGGCCAATGGATGTCGCAACCGCGGGGCTGAGCGCGATTGCGACGGTCGCCGTGCTCGGCACCATCCCGCTGTTTTCCCTCGTTGCGCGGGGGGCCTCGGGCCACACGAACTGGCGTCGGCTAGCCGTCGTCGCCGCCGTCGGTGCGCTCGTGTCCGTCATCGCCGTGGTGGTCGGGCCCGTACCGTCGTCGCTCATCGCTCCGGTGCTTGCCCTCGGTGCCTTGTTCGCGGCGATCGCGACTCCGCTGCGGGACGCAGTGCCACCGTTCGAAGTACCACTGTTCGAAGTGGCCCTGTGGAGGCCAATCGCCTTCGCGGCGATCGCCACCACCGTGGTCTTTCTCCCGGTGGTGCTCCCGGTGTTCGGGCCGATGTTTGACCCATTCGGAAATCAACTCGGGGTCGTGGACCTCGGGGGAGCGGTGCCCGGACTCATTGCCGCCGGGGCAACGTCGGTCGGGGCGACGCTCCTCAACCGGACGGGC
>JAUZFY010000161.1 GCA_030840185.1 Microbacteriaceae bacterium
GTCCTCTTCGGGCATTCTTCGTCTGGCTATCTTCGTCCGGCTGTTATCGTGTCGGGCTGTCCTGACCGGGCTGGTGGGGGCGGTCAGACGAAACGAATGTTTTCCTGCAGCCGGGTACGCACGTCGAACAGCTCGTTGCCGCCGATCACCCGCGCCCCCGGGATTCCGTCTCGCAGCAGCGCGGGAAGGGTCGATTGCCGCACAATTGCGGTCGTCGCCCCGCGGATTGCTCCCAGGACGATCAGCGGCTCCTCGACCGCGTCATCCGGGAGCACAATGACGAGCGCCGTAAACTTCACGCCGGTCTGCCGCGAAACGACCTTCGCCCGCGCCCCAAGGTCGTGCATCGGTCGGGCCTCGCCGAGCGGCTTGCCAAGCAATTCGCCGCGTTTTGTGCGCACCGGTTCGCCGAAGTCCTCCGAGAGTAGGGCGAACAGGCCGGTCGGACCGAGCACCACGTGGTCGATCTTCTCCTCCGGGGGCCCGGTGCTCACGTCGTGCCAAACCGTGTATCCGATACCCAACGCGGACAGCGTGCGAGCTGTCGCCTCCTCCGCCAGCGCATCGGCGAGAAGGTGGCGTAGTCCGATCGGGGCGGATCGCACCAGGGCGGGGTCGTACGGATCGGTGAGTGTCTCCCCGCGACCGACCCACTCACGCATGAGTGTCAGGTAGCGTTCGCGCCGCCACCCGCCGGGATGACCGTAGGCCCGCGCTCGGGGTCGGGTGTCAGATTGCTCGGGACGCGACCGTGGGCCCCAGCTGGATCCGGTGTCCGCATTCCTCCCGGTTGGGCGCCCGCGGTCGTAGGCAGCGCGATCTTCCGGGGTGCCGACCCGTTCCCACGCGACCTGCACCGCGGTGAACTTGGCCGCGTTCCCGCCGGTGTCGGGATGAGTCTCGCGCATGAGCCGGCGGTACGCTAGGCGGAGTTCTTCCTGACTGGCGTTCGAACTGACGCCAAGCACTTCATATGGCGTGGCGGCGACCGGGCTGTCGGGCATGTTGCGCTTTCGCTGTGAACGGAAAGGGGGCGCGAGAGTTCACCGCACCACGCATTCACGATACCGAAGGTCAGCTGGGTCTTTTCACCAAGGGGCAAATGAGTCCGCTGACATTGCGCGGTCGTGAACACCGAGGTCGAGGGGCTAGGTTTCATCGGTATGACTCTCTCCGAGATTCCCCTGACCACAATCGACGGCGGCGCGACAACGCTCGGCCACTACGGGGACAGGGTGATCCTCGTCGTCAACGTTGCATCCCGGTGCGGCCTCGCTCATCAGTACGAGAAGCTCGAGCAGTTGCAGAAGACCTACGGCGAGCGGGGATTCACTGTTCTCGGTTTCCCAAGCAACCAATTTCTGCAGGAGCTCGGCACCGAAGACGCGATCAAGGACTACTGCTCCACTACTTGGGGAGTGACGTTTCCCATGTTCGAAAGGATCAAGGTCAACGGAAGGAACGCGCACCCGCTCTACGCCGAACTCACGAAGACCCCTGACGCCGAAGGCAAGGCCGGAAAGGTGAAGTGGAATTTCGAGAAGTTCGTCATCATGCCGGGCGGACAGATTCACCGGTTCAGGCCGACCACCGAGCCCGATGCGCCGGAAATCATCGAACTGATCGAGTCGTCGCTCCCCCAGTAGAAGCCCGACGCAAACGACTCACCGAAGAACGCGTTCTCAGTTGGAAGGCTTGCGGTAACTGAGCCAACGCTCCTCGACAACATAGCCGAGCGCTTCGTTGGCGCGAAGACTCGCGGCGTTCACCGTCGCACCACCGGTTCCGAACAAGCGGACGCCTTGCGATGCGAGAGCGATGATCGAGGCGGCCTTCACTGCGGTTCCGATCCCGCGTCGCCGGTAGGTTGCAAGCACCGACGTGAAGGCCGTTTCCGCACGGTCGTCACCCTCCTTGATGACCGTCGCCCCGACGAGCACGCCGTTGTCGAGAGCGCCGAAGATGCGGCATCCTTTGCTCCAGAGCCTTCGCGTGTCGTCCTCGTTCAGCAGCCGAGGAGGCGTAGCCGGGGTGTCTGGATAGTCAGCGCGGTTCGCCTCTTCGAGCGCATGTAGCGCCGGGGCAAGACTTTCATCGAGTTCTCGAACCGTGAGCCCGGCGAGTTCCGCCCTTCGGACGGCTTCGTGTGCAACTGTCAGGTCTAGGTCAGGTGGCTCCGACAGGCGAAGTCGTGCGCCCCACGACTCGGCGACTAGTTCATAGCCCGCATCGCCGAGCTCTCGATTGCGCGGATCGGTTGCGAGAATAACTTCATATTCCTCGGACATCTAGCGATCTAAGCACGAGACTTGCTGTGCCGGCGGATGCCGTGCGGTGGGACTTCGCTCGCAGAGATGGTGACTGCGCCGACTGTTCACGGCACCGTCGCCCCGAATCGGTAGTCATCTTGCGCGAGCCAGCGAACCCCTTTCCGATGGCTGATGAGAATGGCACGCACCGGAACCTCGATCGCCTGAAGTTTGTCGCTGATGCACCGTGCCCAGCTCCGGTCTGCGTCGGTGATCGTCGAATCGGCGTACCGCTCGAGAACGACAATCACCGAGTGCGCCCCCTCGTCGTCCACCGCGTTTCCGATGATTTGGGCAAGACTCGAGACCGAGCGGTCCGGCCGCAGAGGAGGGTCGCCGAACGGCATGATGAGCGGCAACTGGTATCCGTTCTCATCGAGGAAGAGAAACCAGAGCTGACGGCGATTGGCTCGACCGATGAGGCTGGTGATCCGCTCCTCGACGAGTGCGTCGCTCGTGAGCGGTTGGGTGATGGTGTCGTCGTAGTGGGATGTCATGCGCCCATAATCGGCGGGACTGCGGGCCGTCCGGTCGGTCCGGGACCATCGGTGGACAACCGGGGCCGACCGTTCCGTGTGGAGAACTGGATCTGTGCCGAACCGCGCGCCAGCGTCGGTCGTTCCTGTCAAGCTTGAGCCATGACCGACCCCCGCGCATCCGCCCGCCAGATTCTGCGCACTCTCGTCGGCAACGACACTGCGGACTTTCACGATGGGCAGTACGAGGCGATCGACGCGCTCGTCAACGATCGTCGCCGTGCCCTCGTCGTTCAGCGCACCGGATGGGGCAAGTCCGCGGTCTATTTCGTCGCCACGCTCTTGCTACGTCAGCGAGGGGCCGGCCCGACGATCCTCGTCTCGCCGCTTCTCGCCCTGATGCGGGATCAGGTGGCCGCGGCTGCGCGGGCGGGAGTGCGAGCGGTCGCGATCAACTCCTCGAACGCACACGAATGGTCGAACGTGCTCGAGCAATTGCGTTCCGACGAGGTCGACGTGCTGCTGGTGTCTCCGGAGCGGCTCAACAATCCGAGTTTCCGGGATGAGCAGCTGCCGACCCTGATCGCGAGAGCCGGACTGCTCGTCGTCGACGAGGCTCACTGCATCTCCGATTGGGGCCATGACTTCAGGCCGGACTACCGGCGATTGCGCGACCTGATCGCCGCCCTACCACTTGGCATCCCGGTGCTCGCCACAACGGCAACGGCAAACAGCAGAGTGGTCGCGGATGTCGCGGAACAACTCGGCGGCACGGAAGTGCTGACCATCCGCGGCCCGCTCGCGCGGGCATCCTTGCGCCTCGGTGTGCTACGACTCCCCGACGCGAAGGCGCGACTCGCGTGGTTGCTCACCCACCTTGGCGAGCTTCCGGGAAGCGGAATCATCTACGCCCTCACCGTGTCGGCCGCCGAGGACACGGCCCGACTGTTGCGCGAGGCCGGCCACGAGGTGCACGCCTACACCGGTCGCACCGACACCGCGGAACGAGAACAGCTCGAACAACGCCTTAAGGCCAACGACCTCAAGGCGCTGGTCGCGACGAGTGCCCTCGGCATGGGGTTTGACAAGCCGGATCTCGGATTCGTGCTGCACCTCGGAGCGCCGTCCTCCCCGGTCGCCTACTACCAGCAGGTCGGCCGGGCCGGTCGGGCCACCGAAAACGCCGACGTGCTGCTGTTACCGGGAACGGAGGACGCGGCAATCTGGCAGTACTTCGCGACCTCGTCCATGCCGGTCGAGGCGAAGGCCAACGCCGTAATCGCGGCGCTCGGCAGCAGCCCGCTGTCCACACCGGCGCTCGAGGCTCGGGTCGATCTTCGGCGGACGCCGCTCGAACTGCTGCTCAAGGTGCTCGATGTCGATGGGGCGGTCAATCGGGTCTCCGGAGGATGGGTGTCGACGGGTTCGCCCTGGAGTTACGACGCTGAGCGGTACGGTCGAATCGCGGCAGCCCGGGAGACGGAACAGCAAGCGATGCTGGACTATGAGGCGACATCCGGATGCCGAATGGAGTTTCTGCAGCGGGCACTCGACGACGAGTTGGCGGTCCCGTGTGGTCGCTGCGACCGCTGCGTCGGGGCCTGGTATCCGACCGACATCGAACCGGATGCGGTTGCGACCGCATCCGGTTCCCTCGACCGGGTCGGTGTGGCCCTCGATCCTCGAGCGCAGTGGCCGGGCGGGATGGACCGACTGGGCGTTCCGGTTCGCGGCAACATCGCGACGGCCGAGCGAGCGGAGAGCGGCCGCGCCCTCGCACGGCTGACCGACCTCGGCTGGGGCGGCACACTGCGCGACCTGTTCGCGTCCGGGACGGCGGATGCCGCGGCGAGTCCTGCGCTGATCGCGGCCTGCGTTCGCGTGCTCGGCGACTGGGGCTGGGCCGACCGGCCGTCGGCCATCGTCAGCATGCCTTCACGGCGGCATCCGCTGCTCATCGCCTCGGTCGCGGAGGGACTCGCCACGGCCGGTCGGTTGCCTCTTCTCGGCGAATTGGGGCTCACCGGCGGCGGTCCGGTCGGCGATGCGGGAGGCAACAGCGCCTATCGACTCGCGGCGGTGTGGGATCGATTCTCGGCGGACGGCCTTGAGCTTCCACCGGGGCCCGTGCTGCTCATCGACGATCTTGCCGACAGCCGCTGGACCGTGACCGTGGCGGCACGGCAGCTGAGGCGAGCCGGCGCCTCGGCCGTCTTGCCGTTCGTGCTCGCGCTGCGCGCATAGTCCGCTCGGGCGGAACGGTGCCCAGTTTTGAGCCCTTGCACAGGCGGCTTTCGAAGCGTTGAGTAGAACGTGATACGTCGAGTAGGACGTAATGAGGGGAGTCGATATGACGGGCACATCCGAACACACTCCAGACGACGGGGACAACGCCACTCGGTCCAACGGGTACTACGACGACGCGACGCAGAGAGCGGCGATGGAAAAGCAGACGGTGACGAACGACGCGGTCGCAGGCCAGACGGTGTGGGGCGGAGCCGGGGAAGGCAACGACGGTCCGACGGGTGGCTCACCGCGTGAATCGGAGCCGATCTACTACGAGCATGACCGCGGCGGCGAACGGGTAGAGCTGGACAGCGACTCCCGGGACGCCGGATCCACGAATGCGAGCGCCGAGGGCCAGGACATGACGGGCACACCGGACGACGCACTACCCCAGGAACCGGTGAAGGACGCCACGTCGTTTGCCGAGTACGACGCTCTGACCGATGACGACGAGGACGCGGTAAACATCTCGGAGGGCGACGGGCCGTTTCTCGAGGCAAGCGACGACCCCATCGCGGGCGCAACGCTCCGAAAGAAGAAATAGGAGATCGACATGAGCAACACGAACAATTCTCGTCCCGATGATTCCCCGGACGCCGAACCGGTCGGCACATTCGACCAGACCAACGGGCTTGTCGACGGCCTCGACGGGGACGACGGCGGCGCGCTGAATGCCGC
>JAUZFY010000223.1 GCA_030840185.1 Microbacteriaceae bacterium
GCTCGCCCCGGCCTGCTCGAGGGCGAGAGCGATCGCCCGAGACGCGCCACGACCAGTGGGGTCGTTTGCCGTGATGTGATATGAATCGGCGGTGACCCCACCTCCGGCCACTTCTGCGTAGATGCGCGCACCGCGGGCCAGCGCGTGTTCCTCGGTTTCGAGTACGAGGCTGGCGGCCCCTTCGCCCATAACGAAGCCGTCACGGTCGACGTTGTACGGGCGCGAGGCAGTCTCCGGCGAGTCGTTCCGTCTTGAGAGGGCCTGCATCGACGAGAACGAGGCGAGTGTGATCGGATGAATCGCAGATTCGGTACCACCCGCGATGATGACATCCGCCAGTCCCAACTGCAGGTGCTCGTAAGCGTTCGCGATCGACTCGGTGCTCGACGCGCAGGCCGACGCCACCGTGCGCGCGAACGCCTTGGCGTGAAAATTCATCGAGACCGCAGCGGCCGCCGCGTTGGGCATAAGCATCGGAACCGTCATTGGCAACACGCGCCGCGGTCCTTTTTCGCGCAGAGTGTCCCACGCATCCAGCAGGCTCCACAGGCCGCCGATTCCGGTGGCGTAATCCACGCCGAGGCGCTCGGGATCGACATCGGGGGATCCGGCGTCCGCCCATGCTTCGCGCGCAGAGATGAGGGCGAACTGGGAGGACGGGTCGAGACGTTTCGCCTCTGGGCGCTCCAGAACTTGTTCCGGGCGAACCTTTGCCTCGGCGGCAAAGGTCACCGGCAGCTCGTATTGGTCCACCCAGTCGTGAGCGAGCGCGTGAACGCCAGACTCACCGGCCAGCAGCGCGTTCCACGAATCCTGGGCGGTTCCACCCAGGGGGGAACTCGCACCTATTCCGGTAACAACGATTTTTCTGGTCATAACGGTATCTCTCTTGTGGATCAACGATTCTGGATCGTCACGCGGGCGCGGCCCCCCCGGGCGAAGGCCAGGACTGGCCGGCCGCTTGTTGCGTGAGGGCTAACCCTGGGCCGCGACGATAAAGCTCACGGCGTCACCGACAGTCTTGAGATTCTTGACCTCTTCGTCGGGGATCTTGACATCGAACTTCTCTTCCGCATTCACGACAATGGTCATCATCGAGATGGAGTCGATGTCCAGGTCGTCGGTGAACGACTTGCCGAGTTCCACCGTGTCGGTGGCGATGCCGGTTTCGTCGTTGATCAGCTCGGCGAGACCGGCCAGAACTTCTTCGGTGGACAATGCCATTGTGTTTCTCCTTGAGGGGTGTCGTTTGACCGTTGATTATCTTACGGGAGGACTACAACCTGAGCCCCGAAGACCAGCCCTGCGCCGAAACCGATCTGCAGCGCGAGTCCGCCGCTGAGTTCGGGGTGTTCGAGCAGCAGGCGGTGGGTCGCGAGGGGGATGGATGCGGCAGAGGTGTTCCCGGTCGACGCAATGTCCCGCGCGATCATCACCGAGTCCGGCAGCTTCAGCTGCTTGGCGAATTCGTCGATGATGCGCATGTTGGCCTGGTGGGGGATGAACGCCGCGAGATCAGCCGACGTGATGCCAGCGACCTCGAGCGCCTCGTTCGCGACCTTCGCCATGTCCCACACCGCCCAGCGGAACACCGTCTGGCCCTCTTGGCGAAGGGTCGGCCAGGCGGCGTTGTTGTCGCGGTAGTCGACGAGTGTCGCGTTCATGCCGACGGCATCCGCCTTCGAGCCATCCGATCCCCACACCGCGGGTGCGATGCCGGGGGTTTCGCTCGGCCCGATGACGACGGCGCCGGCGCCGTCGCCAAGGAGGAAGGAGATTGACCGATCCGTCGGGTCGACCAGGTCAGACAGCTTTTCCGCCCCGATGACGAGTGCGAAGTGCGCCGCACCGGATCGGATGAGGGCGTCGGCCTGGGTCACGGCGTAGCTGAACCCGGCGCAGGCGGCGTTCGTGTCGTAGGCCGCGGCCGGGTTCGACCCGACGCGGTCGGCGACCACCGCCGCCATTGATGGCGTCTGCTGAACATTGCTGACCGTCGCGATGATCACGAGGTCGATTTTGTCGGCCGCGACCCCGGACTTCTCGATGGCCTCCTTCGCGGCATCCGTCGCCAGATCGACCGCGAGGATGCCGGCCGAGGCGCGCGTGCGGGTCACGATTCCGGTGCGCTGCTGAATCCACTCATCGCTCGAGTCAATCGGGCCGATCAGGTCGTTGTTGGGCACGACGAGGTCACCTCGCGCGGCGCCGTAGCTGTAGATGCGAGTGAACTCGGCCCCGGTGGACTGGTTCAGCGTTGGCTGGCTCATGACTTCCCGTCGATCAGATCGAAGGCTGCGGCCAGGTCGTCAGGTGTCTTGACGGCCACCGTCGGCACTCCCTTGAGTCCGCGCTTTGCGAGCCCGACCAACGCTCCCGCCGGCGCGATCTCGATCACTCCGGTGACGCCAGCGGCCGCGAACGCGTCCATTGTCTTGTCCCACCGTACCGGTGACGAAACCTGTCCGACGATCAGGTCGACGAACGCTGCGCCGCTCTGCACCAGGCTTCCGTCGCGATTGGTCCAGATCGGCATCGCGGGATCCTGCTTGGAGACGGACTCGGCAACCGCGCGGAGGCGATCGACGGCGGTGGACATATATCGGGTGTGGAATGCGCCAGCGACCTGGAGTGGGATGATGCGGCTCCCGGTCGGGGGAGCTGCCTTGAGGGCCTCGAGCGCCTCGAGGGCGCCGGCAACGACGATCTGCCCGCCGCCGTTGAAGTTTGCAGGTTCGAGCTCGAGCTCGGCGAGCCTCGCCAGCACGTCGTCCTCCGTGCCACCGATGACCGCGCTCATACCGGTCGGTTCGATAGCAGCCGCGCTGGCCATGGCGAGTCCGCGTTCGCGCACGAGCGTCATGGCGTCCAGTTCAGTGAGGATTCCGGCGCCGACCGCCGCGGTGAGCTCCCCGACCGAGTGTCCGGCGATGCCACCGACTCGCTCTCGCCGGTCATTCAACAGTGGCGAGAGGGTGAGTAGACCGGCCGCAACGATGAGCGGTTGAGCGATCGAGGTGTCCCGGATGGTGTCAGCATCCGATTGTGTTCCGTGCCTGGCGAGGTCGA
Source organism: Microbacteriaceae bacterium (assembly GCA_030840185.1). GTDB lineage: Bacteria > Actinomycetota > Actinomycetes > Actinomycetales > Microbacteriaceae > Lacisediminihabitans. Next base: position 3,070 of record JAUZFY010000223.1, read on the forward strand.
CCTTCGCCGCGTCGGACAGTGCCGCCAGGTGGTCTGCGAAGCCCGACTCCGCAAGCCAGGGGGCGAGAAAGCCGGGAGTTTGGGAACCCTGACCGGGGCAGACAATGACAATCACCCGTCAAGTCTGCCGTGCTCGTGCCACCGCAGACTTGTAGCGGTACACCAAGAACGGACCCATTCGTTGGAGCAACCCACAGCGCGCCTGTCAGCGGCGACGCAGCGGGCCGTCGGGTTCCGCGATCGAACCGACTATGAGCGCGGCTTGCAGGATGAGCGACTCTCGAGCTCCGGTCGCGTCCCAGCCGATTACTTCGGAGACGCGCTTTAGTCGGTATCGCACCGTGTTGGGGTGCACGAAGAGCTCCCGCGCGGTCGCCTCGAGTGAGCGGCCGTTGTCGAGATAGCACCAGAGGGTAGCGAGCAATTCGGTCGAGTGTGCCTGCAGCGGCTTGTAGATGCGGTTGATCAGCGTCAGTCGAGCGAGCGCGTCACCGGCGAGCGCACGCTCGG
>JAUZFY010000208.1 GCA_030840185.1 Microbacteriaceae bacterium
CACCGTTGACGCGATGCCGAAGTCTGCCAGCACCGGATGGCCATACGCCGTGAGCAGGATGTTGGACGGTTTGATATCACGGTGCAGCACGCCCGCGCGGTGGGCCGTCTCGATCGCGCTGCCGATCTTGACGGCGATTCGAAGCACTTCCGCAACGGGGATTCGTTCCCGCCGATAGCGTTCGCTCAGAGCGGCCGAGCACAGTTCCATCACGAGGTACGGCCGGCCGTCGGATGACACGCCAGCTTGATAGACGGTGAGGATAGACGGGTGCGAACTGAGCTGAGCCATCAGGTTGGCCTCGGCCTGGAACATCCGCCTCACGTGGTCATCGACGACCTCGCTCAGGAGCACTTTGACGGCCACCTGCCGTCTCGGCATGTTCTGCTCATAGAGAAACACGTCGGCGAATCCGCCGGAACCGAGAATGTTTATGGTCGAGAAGCCAGGCAGCACCGGCGGCTGGGACGGCAAACGTCGTGCCATCGCTCCCCCTCCCACGCCAGTGGACGGCCCCCGCAACCGTCGTAAAGACTGACCCCCACTCTTATTGTAGGCATGCACCCAAGAGGTCTCGCGGAACGAATCCGCTGATCACGACGGGTTTGTCGGCCCCCGTTTGGGGGGACAGCACCCCTGAAGGGGGGTGGGCCCGGTGCAGAATTCTGCCGTTCACGTGTTCCCCGCGAACGCTGGCCCGCGATCGGTTCCCAAGCCCGAGTCCAACAACGGTTGCCGCGCCGAGGCTGACCAACGGCTGATGCGATCGCCATGTCCTACTGGCTCCGTCCCTGGCTCAGCGGGATCCTCAAGCGGCCGAGGATCGCGCGTTTAAGGTTCGCGCAGCCAACGCGTCGCTGCCCCAGAGCGATGTGGCGGCCCCGATTGAATGGTCAGCCCCCGGTGGTGGGGGTGGGCCCGGTGCGCGGAATCGTGTTGTCGGTCTCGCCGATTCCGGTGCTGTCGACCACGTCGACGACGATGGCCGTGATGTTGTCGCGGCCACCGGCCTCGAGGGCGGCCCCGACGAGGTCCAGCGCCGTCTCCTGCGCGGAACGGGCGGCAGCGAGGTGCAGCCGCAGTCCCTCGCGGTCGACCTCCTTGGTGAGACCGTCGGAGCAGATCAGCAGCCGCAGACCACGGCGAACGGGCACGACCCAGTAGTCCGGGATCGCGTCCATGTTGAACCCGACCGCGCGGGTGATGACGTTGCTGTCGGGGTGCGACTCCGCGTCCTCCGGCCGGATCACGCCCGCGTCGACGAGTTCTTGCACGACCGAGTGATCGATGGTCACCTGAACGAGTTCGTTGTGTTCGAAGAGGTAGACGCGCGAGTCCCCCACGTTGAACACGGTCCAAGACGGTTCTCCGTCCAGCAACGAGAGCGCCGCGCCGGTGACCGTCGTTCCGACGCCGAGCTCCTTTTCGTCGAGGGCGAGAGCAATGTCGTCGGTGGCTTCCCGCAACCCCCGTTCGATGGTGTCAACATCGGTGAAGTCGCCGATGACCCCTTGGGAGAGGCGGTCGACGACCGCCGCGCTGGCCACGTCGCCGGCCGAGTGCCCACCCATACCATCGGCCACGGCGAAGATCGGCGAACGAGCAAGAAAGCTGTCCTCGTTGTGCGACCGGCGATTGCCGGTATCCGTCGCCGCGCCCCACGCGAGCACCAAAACGACGTCGGGGCGCTCCGGAATGGCGACGGGGTACTCGGCAACGCTTTGGCCTATCTCGGTCACAGAAGCCTTTCGCCAGTCGCGAATGTTCCGGTGCCATTGGACACCGCGCGCTGGATGGGAAGTATTTCGACAATGTTGCCGTCACCAATATTTACCACTGCGCCGACCGACACGACAACTGACTCGCCCTGTCGCAGGGTCAGTGGCACGGATCCCGGCATCGCGACCACCGTGCCGTTGGTGGATCGGAGATCGGTGACGACGACGGATGGGCCGTGCTGGCGCAGTTCGACATGAGAGCCCGACACCTCCCGCGCGGGCGACGGCACGCGCACGAGGCGTGCCGGGTGGCTGGTGGGAATTCGGGACTGCGCGGGTTGTCGGCCGACGACGATCGGAGAATCCAGGGCGATTGGCTCCCCGGAGTTGATGGCGACGCGGTACAGCGCGAACCGCGGGGGCGCGGCGGACGGGTCATCCGCCAACTCGATGCCCCTGGTCTGCTCGGCTCCGATACCACGCTCGGCGGCCGGTGACTCGACCGATGCCGGTGCCCGCCCGGTGAGCGCGGTCGGCCTTATCAACACCGTCGCCTCAGTCAGCGCGGCGGACTCGTCACCGCGCACCGTCCGGCTCCCCCGAAGGATGGTGTCCGCGTCCGCGGTCGCGGTCGGGTCGGAAAGGTCGGCCGCCGGGCGCGGCGACCACAGAACCGTGTCCTCCACCTCATCCGTTGCCATGCTCCCCATTCTGGTCGCTCACGATCGTCAGGTCGGCATTAACGGCCGAGAATCAACGACCGATGAAGCTCATGACGTGCTTGACCCTCGTGTAGTCCTCGAATCCGTAGGAGGAGAGATCCTTGCCGTAGCCGGAGTGCTTGAATCCCCCGTGCGGCATTTCGGCCACGAGCGGAATGTGCGTGTTGATCCACACGCAGCCGAAGTCGAGGTGCTTGGCGACTCGCATCGCCCGACCGTGATTCTCGGTCCACACGCTGGAAGAGAGTCCGTACTGAACCCCGTTGGCCCAGCGAACCGCCTCGTCCTCGTCGGTGAACCGCTGCGCGGTGATCACCGGGCCGAAGATCTCGTTCTGGATCGCGTCATCCGTCTGCTCGAGGCCGGAGACGATGGTCGCCTCGTGGAAGTACCCGGAACTGCCCTGACGGTGGCCGCCGAGCTCGATCACGGCGTTGGCCGGCAGCCGGTCGATGAAGCCCTCGACCTGGGCGAGCTGGCGGGCGTTGTTGACCGGACCGAACAGGATGCCTTCCTCGTTCGGCGCTCCCGTCTTCGCATTGTCACGGGCGTAGTCGGCGAGCGCGGCGACGAATTCGTCATGGAGGCCAGACTGCACCAGCACGCGGGTGGCCGCCGTACAGTCCTGTCCGGCGTTGAAGTAGCCGGCCGTCGCGATCCCCTCCACGGCGAGTTCGATGTCGGCGTCGTCGAACACGATAACGGGCGCCTTGCCGCCCAGTTCGAGATGCACACGCTTGAGATCGGATGCCGCGGCCCGCGCGACCTCCATGCCGGCGCGAACCGATCCGGTGATCGACACCATCTGAGGAGTTCGGTGCTCGATCATCGCCGCCCCGGTCGAACGGTCACCGGTGATGACGTTGAGAACGCCGGCCGGTAGGAACTCGGAGGCGACCTCGGCAAGCAAGAGGGTCGATGACGGGGTCGTGTCGGATGGCTTCAACACCGTCGTGTTGCCAGCGGCGATCGCCGGGGCGAACTTCCACACCGCCATGTTCAGCGGGTAGTTCCACGGCGTGACCTGCCCGATGACCCCGATCGGTTCTCGGCGAATCTGCGAGGTGTGGTCCTTGAGGTACTCGGCCGAGGCCATTCCATTCAGATGGCGTGCCTCGCCGGCGAAGAATCGGATCTGGTCGACCGAAAGCAGAATTTCGTCGGCGACAAGGGAGGCCCGCGGCTTCCCGGTGTCCTTCGACTCCAGATCGGCGAA
>JAUZFY010000211.1 GCA_030840185.1 Microbacteriaceae bacterium
GCACGACTCGCAGGTGCTTTCCGGCGTCCTTGCCGCCGGTGAACCCGAGGAGTCGCTCCCACAGGATGCCGCCGAAGGTCATGTGACCCGGTGTCTCGAGCCGCACCCTCTCGACGAGCTCGAGGCCGTCGACGAGCAGGTCTTCGGGCGACACGAAGTGCACCCGGCCGCTCGAGCGGGGACCGGTCCAGGCGGCGCGAGCGGTGTCGATGGTCCAATCGGCGATCATCGCCGCCGGGCCGAAGCCGAAGCGGCGGTAGATGGTGGCCTCCGAGACAGTCAGTGCGGCGACCGGGACGCCGAGCGACGCCGCGGTGCGCAACTCGGCCTCGATCATCGCCCGGGCGATGCCGAGCCGACGGTGCGTCGGGGCGACCGTCACCGCGGCGATCGACCAGGCGGTGACGCTCGAGTTGCCCGGAACTGTGAGCTCCGTCGGCCAGATGCTCACGGTCGACACCGGGGTCGCCAGTTCGGCCGCCGAGTCGTCCCATACACCCGTGGTACGGCGCCCGGCGATGCGCGGGAGTACGAACTCCAGTGTGTCGCTGTCCATCGCGCTTCCGTGGAATCCACGGTTCTCCGCCCGCAACAACTCCGCGAGCGAATCGGTGTCTGAGGTGTCGACGAGGGCGAGCCTCAGGCCCCGCGCCTTGAGCCGATCGGCAGACTCACTGTCGATTGCTGCGGTAAGGAAGTCGTCTCGTGCGGTGTCGGTCACCGTTCGAGAGTAGCGGTGACCACCGTCGCGCGCGCGGCTCGCGTGCGTGGGCCGCGTGCTTGAATTGGCGGATGACGAACTCGACCGTTCACTCGACCGCTCACCCCACCGAGCATCTTGCCGATCTCGCCAGTTTCATCCGGGCGTCGCCGTCGTCGTTCCACGCGGTCGCGGAGGCCGCGAGGCTCCTCGAGACCGCAGGGTTCTCGAGGCTGGACGAGGCCGATGCCTGGCCGACCGACGGGGGACGGCGATTCGTGGTGCGTGACGGGGCGATCATCGCGTGGGTGCAGCCCGCGGCGGCCGGGCCGACGACCCCGTTCCGGATCGTGGGCGCGCACACCGACTCACCGGGATTCAAGCTCAAGCCGAAGCCGACGACGGCGTCGAACGGCTGGCTGCAGGCCGGCGTCGAGGTCTACGGTGGCCCGCTGTTCAACTCGTGGCTCGACCGGGAGTTGGAGTTCGCCGGCCGCCTGGTGTTCGACGACGGAACGTCGGCACTCGTGCGCACCGGGCCGCTCCTGCGCTTCCCGCAACTCGCCGTGCACCTCGATCGCGGCGTGAACACCGAGGGCCTCACCCTCAATCCGCAGCAGCACCTCAACCCGGTGATCGGCACCGGTTCCCTCGCCGACGCCGACATCATCGCGCACCTTGCCGGCCTCGTCGGCCGCGCCGGCCGGCACGTCGCCGGCTACGACATCGTTGTCGCCGATACCGCCGAAGGGCAGGTGTTCGGTCTGAACCGCGACCTGTTCGCCTCCGGTCGGCTCGACAACCTCTCCTCCGTGCATGCCGGCCTCACTGCGCTGCTTGCCACGGTCGGCGCCTCGGATGACGACTCCGCCGACCGGCCGATCACCGTGTTCGCCGCGTTCGACCACGAGGAAGTCGGGAGCGACACCCGCTCGGGCGCGGGTGGGCCGTTTCTTGAGAGTGTGCTGCTCCGCATCGCCGGCGAGGCGAGCGCCGCCGACCGGGCTCGCGCCTTCGCCAAGTCCTGGTGCCTCTCTGCCGATGCCGGGCACGCCGTGCACCCGAACTACCCGGAGCGGCACGACCCGGCGAACCGTCCTCTCGTTGGCCGCGGCCCGCTCCTCAAGATCAACGCGAATCAGCGCTACGCCACGGATGCGGAGGGCGCCGCGGAGTGGGCGCGGTCCTGCCGCCAGGCCGGGGTCGAGTACCAGGAGTTCGTGTCCAACAATTCGATGCCCTGTGGGTCGACTATCGGGCCGATCACCGCGACCCGCCTCGGCATCCGCACCTTCGACGTCGGAATTCCGTTGCTGTCGATGCACTCGGCGCGCGAGCTGTGTGGGGTCGAAGACCCGTTCTCCCTCGCCCGGGCAATCGGGGCGTTTCTCGCCCCGACCCCGAGCCTCGAGCAGCATTAGCCTCGGGCGGCGCTAGCTCTCGAGCAGGCCGCGGATGTCTTCGACCGTGAGCGAGGACGAGAACGCGGCGTCATCATCCAGCACCGCATCGAACAGTTCGGCCTTGCGGTCGCGTAGCGCCATGACCTTCTCCTCGATGGTGCCGGAGGCAACCAGCCTGTAGACGTTGACCGATCGGGTCTGCCCGATGCGGTGAGTGCGGTCGACGGCCTGCGTCTCGGTAGCCGGATTCCACCACGGGTCGAGCAGGAACACGTAGTCGGCCTCGGTGAGGTTGAGCCCGAAGCCGCCGGCCTTGAGACTGATCAGGAATGCCGGAGCGTCGCCGTCCTTGAACCGTGCGATCACCTCGGCGCGGGAGAGGGTCGACCCGTCGAGGTACTCGTAGGCGATGCCGGCGGCCTCCATTCGGGCCGCCGTCTTGCGCAGGAACGACGTGAACTGGCTGAAGACGAGGGCCCGGTGCCCCTCGGCCACGACGTCCTCGAGCTGTTCGAATAGTGCGTCGAGCTTCGCCGAAGGGATGTCGGAATACGACTCGTCGACGAGTGAGGCGTCGAGGCTGAGCAGGCGAAGCAGCGTGAGCGACCGAAACACGATGAACCGGTTGCGGTCGAGGTCCTCGATGAGGCCGAGCAGCTTCTGCCGCTCCTTCTGCAGGAATGTGTCGTAGAGGGCGCGATGCCGCGGCGCGAGGTCGATCCGCAGCACCTGCTCCTGCTTCTCCGGCAGCTCGGTCGCGACCAGTTCCTTTGTGCGCCGCATCATCAGCGGACGGATGCGGCGCCGCAGCTTTGCGATGAGCTCCTGGCCGGCTCCGGCGGCGACCGGTCGAACGTACTCCTCGGTGAACCGGCGGGCGGACGGGAACAACCCCGGAGCCACGATCGAGAACAGCGACCAGAGGTCCATGAGGCTGTTTTCCATCGGGGTGCCGGTAATCGCGAGCTTGAACGGTGTGCGGAGGGCGACGGCGGCCTCGTGGGCCTTCGACGCCGGGTTCTTCACGAACTGCGCCTCGTCGAGAATCAGTCCGGCCCAGTTGATGGACTGGTACGACTCGAAATCGAGCCGGAACAGCGCATAGGAGGTGACGACGATGTCCGCACCATCCGCACCATTTACGCCTTTCACAACGGCTTCGATCGACTGACGGGTGGTCGCGACGCTCCGAACCGTCGCGGTCGGGGTGAAGCGAGCCGCCTCGCTGACCCAGTTCGGAACGACCGAGGTGGGGGCGACGACGAGAAACGGTGCCCGCTCAACCGGCGCCATTTTTTCGGTCGCGTGCGCCATGAGGGCGAGCGCCTGCAGGGTCTTGCCGAGGCCCATGTCGTCCGCGAGCACGCCGCCGAGCCGGTGCTTCCAGAGCAGGGCGAGCCAATCGAAGCCGTCGCGCTGGTAGGGGCGCAGCGTCGCGAGCAGGGCGACCGGCGGCTCGGTGGCCTCGACCGTGTCGATCGCGAGCAGCTCGCGGGCGGTGTCCCGCCATTCCGTCGCCTCCACGGTCTCGTCGGCGAGGTCTTCGAAATCGGCCCAGAGGCTGGCCTGGTAGCGGCTGATCCGCAGTCCGGTCTCCCACTCGGGAAGGGCTGAGGCCTCCTCGATGAGCGCCTTGAGCTGTTCGAACACCGGCTGCTCTAGCGAGAGGTACGAGTCGTCGATGAGCAGCAGCTTCTTTGCGCCCTTCGACAGCGCCTTGATGATTGTGGTGAACGGCACGTTGCGGCCGTCGATCGCCACATACACGCCGAGGTCGAACCAGTCCCGTTTGTCACTCGGCACCGTGGTGAAGGTGAGTTTCGGGGCGCCGGTGAGCTCGGTGTAGTCCGGGCGGTCGCCGACCAGTTCGACCGCCACTCCGTCGACTGCCTGCAGCTCGGCCAGTGTGCGGCCGGCGAAGTCGGCCGCGTCGAGCCCGTCGAGCGTCGAATCGGAGACCGGGCCGAGCATCCGCTCAACCCGGTCGAGTATCTCCCTCTCGGCCGCAACATCCCGATCGTTGACATCCCGATCGTCGGCGCCGCGAAGTGCCTTGCTCTCGGTCCCGTATCTCCACGACCAGCCGATGCTCAGTCGTTGCTTGGGCAGGAACGTCACCGTCGCGACGAGCACCGGCGGCGGCACCGGCGGAAGGCTCAGCGAGTCGTCGATGCTCGTCACGTCGATGCTGCGCCGGAGCCGCGGGTAGTAGTCGCTCAAAAATTCCTCGACGTCGTCCGCCGGGATCACAACGGCGCTTTCGCTGCCGCTGCTGCCGTTGCCGAACTGAGCGTCTCCGAGCAGGGTCCGCTGCTTCTCGGTGAGCGGGGCGGATGTCCGGGCGAGGGTCAGGCTGAGGCGAGGGTCGAACGCGAAGGCGTAGATGCCGTGATCACCGACTGTGCCGACGGAGCTCACCGGGTGCG
>JAUZFY010000275.1 GCA_030840185.1 Microbacteriaceae bacterium
GCGAGTCGCGGCTCGAGCGCGAGGCGAGGAACCACGGATGCTTGTCCGAGGTGTGATTGACAACGAGATCCACTATCACCCGCATGCCGCGGTCGCGGGCCGTTCGGATCACCTCGACGACGTCACCGAAGTGGCCGAGTCGCGGATCCACGCCGTAGAAGTCCTTGATGTCGTACCCGTCATCCCGATCCGGAGTCGGGTAGAACGGCATGAGCCAGAGGCAGGTCACCCCGAGCTCGGCCAGGTAGTCGAGGCGGTGCGACAGGCCCTCGAAGTCGCCGGTTCCGTCGTCGTTCCAATCCATGAACGTCTCGACGTCGAGGCAGTAGACCACCGCCGTCTTCCACCACAGGTCGCTGGTGTCGGTGATTCTCAAGGCGCTCCTTCCAAATCTCGAGTCACCGTCCATCCGACCATAAATGAGCGAGAGAGCATAGGGCGATCGTGACCGGTGCCGTGGTCGGTAGCATTGGTGCCATGGCTTCTCCCTGGTCCCTCTCGGGCGCGCTCAAGGGCATGTTCGCTCGAAAGACCATCGACGACGACACGTGGGAGGACCTCGAAGACGCGCTGATCACCGCGGACTTCGGCTCCGACCTCACCGAAGAGGTGATCGACGAGCTTCGCGCGAGCGTGAAGCGGTTCAACACCACCGACCCGACGGACCTGCGCCGGATGCTGCGCGAGACTCTCGAGGAGCGTCTCGCGAGGCTCAACCCGACCCTCACCCTCAGCGCGAGGCCCGCCGTCGTGCTCGTCGTCGGGGTGAACGGCGTCGGAAAGACGACCACCATCGGCAAGTTCGCGAAATTCCTCTCGAATTACGGTCGCACCGTCATCGTCGGGGCGGCCGACACCTTCCGGGCCGCCGCCGTCGAGCAGCTCGCCACGTGGGCCGAACGCGGGGGAGCGGCGATTCAGCGTCCGCAGCAACAGGGCCAGGACCCGGCATCCGTCGCCTTCCAGACCGTCGAGCGCGCTCAGCGCGAGGGCATCGAAATCGTGCTGATCGACACGGCCGGGCGGCTGCAGACCAAGAGCGGTCTCATGGATGAGCTCTCAAAGATCAAGCGAGTGGTCGAGAAACAGACCGACATCGCGGAGGTGCTTCTGGTGCTCGACGCGACGACCGGTCAGAACGGACTCGCACAAGCGGAGGCGTTCATTGAGCATGCCGGAGTGACGGGCCTCGTTTTGACGAAGCTCGACGGTTCCGCGAAGGGAGGCTTCGTGCTGGCTGTGCAGGAGAAGACCGGAATCCCGATCAAGCTCGTCGGCCAGGGTGAGGGCATCGGCGACCTCACCGGATTCACCCCCCACGTGTTCGTGCAAAACCTCATCGGCTAGTACGCAGGAGTATCCGTGACCGGTCACAAGAGCACAGCCATTTCGCAACCGAAGCGAGCGCGGAGCCGCATCGCGGTCCTCTCGCTCGTGCTCGCCGTTATGGGAGCGGGACTGGCGATTTGGGGCTTCGTCAGCGGGATCGACGCGGCCCTGAATGGTGCCGGCCGCGGACCGGGACTGAGCATCATCACCTTCTTCGTCGGGTCGGCCGTGCTCATCCTGGCGCTCGTGCTTGCGATCATCGCGCTCATGCGGTCGCACGCGAAGACGCTGCCGATCGTCGCGATCTCGGTCGGGCTCCTGCCGATCGCCGGGCTGATCGTCATCGCGCTGGCCAACCGGCGCTAATTCTCAGGGCCGGATCGCGCCGTGCTGGCGGCTGAGCTCGATGTAATGCATCGCGTTGGTTATGTGTTGCTGTGGCGTCATCCCGCTGCGTATCGAAAACGCAGGAGATTCACCACTGGAGGGACCTATTCACGCAGCTACGTGTCGTTTGGTGGTGAATGTCTTGCGTTTTGGGCGAGGGGACCCGGTCGGGCCGCTGCTGGCCGCCGGGCTAATCGTCCGTGGTCAGCTGGCGCTGACAAGGCAGCGCTGACAGGGTGGCTAGCGGGAGCGCTGAGGGGCGCCGAGCTGCGCGGAGAGCTCGGCGGCCACCCGCGCCGCGAGCGCACCGGCCTCGGCGAGATGAGGTCCCAGTCGCGGCTTTGGCGCGCTCACGTTGATGGCCGCGATGATGTTCTGCCTGAAGTCGAAGACCGGTGCCGATCGTCGCGATCTCGGTCGGGCTCCTGCCGATCGCCGGGCTGATCGTCATCGCGCTGGCCAACCGGCGCCAATTCTCAGGGCCGGATCGCGCCGTGCTGGCGGCTGAGCTCGATGTAATGCATCGCGTTGGCGGTTAGGGCCAGTCGTTCGTCCGTCGTCAGTTCGCGGCGCACCTTCGCCGGGACACCAGCCACGAGAGAACCCGGCGGCACGATCGTGCCTTCGAGCACCACAGCGCCTGCCGCGACGAGCGAACCGGCACCGATAACCGCACTGTTCAGCACCGTCGCGGACATTCCGATGAGGCAGTCGTCTTCCACGGTGCAACCGTGAAGCACCGCCGAGTGGCCGACGCTCACGCGCGCGCCCACTGTCGTAGGGATGCCGGCGTCGCAATGGACGGAAACGTTGTCCTGAATGTTGCTTCCCGCGCCGATCGAGATCGCGTCGGTGTCGCCGCGCAGCACCGACCCGTAGAAAACGCTCGCGTCGTCCGCGATAGTCACCCGCCCGATCAGGGTGGCGTTGGGGGCGACCCACGCGGCGTCGGAAATCACCGGGGTGTGGCCATCGAAGGTCAGGATTAGCGGTGGGGTCGTCACAGGTCCAACTTACGGCGCCGACCGCGGCATCCGCTCGCCATTGTTCGAATGTTGGGCGGTGGGCGCGTCGAGCCGCTGGAGGGATACCCCGCCGTCATCCCGCTGCTCACCACAGT
>JAUZFY010000290.1 GCA_030840185.1 Microbacteriaceae bacterium
CGCAATGCTGCTCACCGTGTCCCCGACCGCGATGACGTAGGTCTGAGGAGCGGCCGCCTTCGGTGTCACCGCCACGGTCGCATGGCTTTCGACGATGGGGGTTATGGCCACGGTGGAGACCGCGGCCACCGAGGAGGACGACGGGATGGCCAGCGTATGACCGGGGTAGATGATGCTCGACCAGCCGAGGCCGTTCGCGCTGAGGAGGGTCTGCGTTGAGAGGCCGAACTTGGCGGCGATTCCGCCGATCGTGTCGCCCTTTTGAATGGAGTATCGGGTCGTGGCGCTCGGCGCGGGCGACCGTGGCGCGGAAACGACGGGAATCGCACCGGAGCTCGTGAGCTTGAGCTGTTGACCGGCAAAGATGAGCGACTTCCAGCCGAGCCCGTTAAGGGCGAGTACCGACGCGGTGGCGAGGCCGAATCGTCCGGCGATGCTACTGACGGTGTCACCGGCGGCGACTGTGTAGGTTGCCGGTGCGGTCGCGGCGACGGCCGTGGCGGCCTCCGAAACCGGGGCGGCAGCGGGGTTCGACGCCGCTCGCGCGGCGGCGGTGAACGCACCGCGGATGGTCTTGGTGAGCTCAGATGGCGTCGACTTGGTCTTGTCGGCGCGGCGCGCATCTACCTGAATTGGGCCGGTGACATTGAGGCTCATTGCCATTGATCCGACAAGCACGATGGGAATGGTGTTGGCCAAGCCCCGGCTCAATCGACCACGGTCCTTGGGCTCCGAAGAGCGTGCCCCCGGCTCAAATGTTCCTGTCATGTCCAACCTCGATCATCTCCCTACCCCGAGAAAGCGGTTCACGCCAACAATGAACGCTGACACAGATGAATGCGACTGTCAATCGAAGTGACTGATGAGGATTCAGTTAATATCTTAGAAACATTCCGAAGAGTTTGATCGAGGGGCCGGGTCTGGCAGCATTGAGGTGTGACTACCGTTCCCGAGACCCGCTGGCTCACTCTTCCCGAACTCGTCGACATCCTCGGCGTCGGTGTAAGCAAGGTCCGCCGACTCATTGAAGACCGTGCTCTCCTCGCGTCCAAGATCGACGGGGTGTGGAAGGTGCCGGAATCCTTCATTCGAGACGGGGAACCGTTGGTCGAACTCCGCGGCACCCTCCTGGTTCTCCATGACAGTGGCTATAGCGATGAGGAGGCGATGCACTGGTTGCTCACGGAGGAGGAGAGCATCGGCATCGCTCCGATCGACGCGCTGCGCGCTGGTCGGAAGGCCGAAGTCCGCAGGGTTGCGCAGGCGCTCGGCTTCTAGAGGAAGCGCCTATAGCCCGGGGCGAAGCTGGTTAGTGCCGCCTAGGCCGATCGCCTGATGACGGTATCGGCCAGCTGAACGAGCTTTTCTGTGGCCTCGCGGCTCAGCGGCGCGTTGGTGATAGCCGCAACCGCAAGCTTGACGTTGTGGTCGATGATCCGTTCGACCTGTTCGACGGCACCACTGTCACGAATGGATGCCTGGAGCATCGCGACCTGCTGTGCGGTCAGATCGGCATCACCGAGAAGTTCGTCGATCACATGTGTCGCGTTGGTCGGAAGCTTGGCGCGAGCGAGCGCGATCAACACCGTTCGCTTTCCCTCTCGAAGGTCATCACCGGATGGCTTGCCCGTGGTCTCCGGGTCGCCGAACACTCCGAGAAGATCGTCGCGCAATTGGTACGCGATCCCGAGCGGCAAGCCGAAGTCGCGAAGGGCCGTGACCTGCTCGGTTGTTCCGCCGCCGAGGGTCGCGCCGATGGCGAGGGGTGCTTCGATGCTGTATTTCGCGGACTTGTAGACAATCACCCGGTGTGCCCGAGTCAGCAACTCGGGCTCCGGATAGTTTCGCCAGGACTGCTCCTCAAGGATGTCGAGGTACTGTCCGAGGGTCACCTCGGTGCGCATCTGGTTGAACTCGAGGCGAGCGGCATGCCTTGCCGCTTCGAGGGAGAGCGACTTCAGCCCGGCGTCGAAGAGTTCGTCGCTCCAGCCGAGAAGAAGGTCGCCGAGCAGGAGAGCCGAGGATTGTCCGAAGCCCCGCGCGCTTCCCGTCCAGCTCTCTTCATCGTGAAGACTTTCAAATCTCTTGTGTGCGGAAGGGAGGCCACGGCGGGTATCCGAATTGTCCATGATGTCGTCGTGCACGAGCGCGGCGGCGTGGAACACCTCGAGTGCGCTTGCGGCGAGCACGACGGCGCCGAGGTCTTTCGGCACGGTCCTCTCCGGCATGGCGTCGAAATCCGATGCCAGTTCGGCTACGGCTTGCCAGCCCCAATAACAGAACAGTGCCCTGAACCGTTTGCCACCGCGCAAAAGGTCGCGGGAATAGTCGATGAACGGGGTCAGATCCGTGCCTATCGAGGCCAACAACGGCTCGCGATCGTCAAGAAAGGTGTCGATGTCCGCTTGGACCAGATCAACTAACCGCGTACTCTCAGCCACAGTTATAGCCTAGCCACGTAGGGGTGCATAGAATTGAACGGCACCACGCATTGGATTCGAGCCTGAGGGGAGTCACAATGCCGCTGTCGGAACATGAGCAACGTCTCCTAGAAGAGATGGAGCGCAGTCTCTATCACAATGACGCGGATTTTGTCGCGACCGTCGGATCCCATCGAGGACGTCCAACCTACCGCACCGTCGTGCTGGGCATTCTCGGCGCGATTGTCGGGGTCGCGGTAATAGTGGCCGGCGTCGTTCTGCAATTACCCATACTCGGAGTGGCCGGGTTCATCGTGATGTTCGCCGGCGTGCTGTTCGCGATTTCGTCGCCGAAACGGCATATCGATGCCGTGCCGCGAGAGAGCGACAATCACTCGAAGGCGAGTTTCATGGATCGCATGAATGAGCGCTGGGACAAGCGTCAGGACGGCCACGAAGAGTAGCCGCCGCAGAATCTAGGGTCGACCTCGCCGGTCGGCCCTTTTTTTTGCCCAAAAACGGTCCAATTCCCTCCACGGCCCTCCACCCGCCCGCTTCCCAGCAATTCTCGGGATAAATGCCTCTCCTTTTCGGTCATTTGCTGGGTATTTCTAGGATTTGTGGGGCAAAGTGGAGTAAACCTGAATCCAGGCCGGAGAATGAGGGGAGTGGAGCATGTTCCTTGGCACCCACACCCCGAAACTCGACGACAAGGGCCGCATCATCCTTCCGGCCAAGTTCTGGTCGGAACTCGAGTCCGGAATCGTCATCACCCGCGGCCAGGAACGCTGCCTCTACGTCTTCAGCACGCGCGAATTCGAGGAGCTGCATGACCGGATCCGCCAGGCGCCGGTCACGAGCAAGCAGGCCCGCGATTACCTTCGACTGTTCCTCTCCGGCGCCAACGCCGAGGTTCCGGACGCCCAGCATCGGGTGACCATTCCCGCCGCTCTCCGCACGTACGCCGGCCTCGGCCGCGACCTCACCGTGATCGGCGCCGGCAACCGCGCCGAGATCTGGGACACGGCAGCGTGGGAGGCGTACTACGCGGAGCAGGAAAGCGCCTTCGCCGACACAACGGAGGAGGTGATTCCCGGACTCTTCTAGCACCTTGTTTCAGACTCCCAGCCGTACGCCCTGACATCACTTCCCCGGTGACAGGTCGCACCGGATGGGGATCAGAAATAAGGAGCTGGTTCACCGGTCATCATGGTCGACAAGCACATACACACCCCCGTCAATCTGGAGCGCACGATAGAGCTCCTTGGCCCGGCAGTTTCCCGCCCGGGCGCTGTACTGGTCGATGCGACCCTTGGCATGGCCGGGCACGCCGAGGCATTCCTCAATCGATTCCCCGACCTCGTGCTCGTCGGCCTCGATCGCGATCCCGAAGCCCTGAGCATCGCCGGCGACAGACTGGCCAGATTTGGTGAGCGGGTGCACCTCGTGCACACCGTGTACGACCAAATCACCGAGGCCATTGCAGACCTCGGCATCGACGAAACCTCCGGCATCCTCTTCGACCTCGGCGTCTCGTCGCTGCAGCTCGATCGAGTCGAGCGCGGATTCTCGTACTCGAAGGATGCGCCGCTGGACATGCGGATGGATTCCAGCTCAGAGCTCACAGCCGAGCGAATCATCGCGGAGTACAGCGAGACCGAGCTCCGGCGCATCTTTTGGGAATTCGGGGAAGAACGTCTCGCCCAGCGCTACGCGAAGAAGATCGTCGAGCGACGCGCTGCCGCACCCATCATTCGATCCGCCGACCTCGTCCAACTGATCACCGCAGCAACGCCCGTTGCGATCCAGCGTGCCGGACACCCGGCCAAGCGGGTCTTCCAGGCCCTCCGCATTGAGGTCAACCAGGAACTTGCGGTCCTCGAGCGAGCGATCCCCGTCGCCATCGCCACCCTCGAGGTCGGCGGCCGCATCGTCGTCCTCGCCTACCAGTCGCTCGAAGACAGGATCGTCAAGCGTGCCCTCGCCGCCGCCTCGTCATCGACGGCTCCGGCAGGTCTTCCCATCGAGCTGCCGGAACACCGTGCCGAACTGAAACTGCTCGTCCGTGGCGCCGAACTCGCCTCGGACGAAGAAAAGACCGCTAACCCGCGGTCGACCCCCGTGCGCTTGCGCGCTGCCGAGCGAGTCCGGAGGGCCTCATGAGTAATACCGTCGCGATCGAGCTTCCATCTTTCGACCCGCACGAGCCGGGCGGGCGTCCCCGCCACATCGAGATCGTCACGACGCGCAGCCAGAAGCGCGCGCGCCCTCGGTTGGTCTACGCGCTGGTGGGTGTCGGTGGGCTCTTCGCGATTCTCATGACGCAGCTGCTGCTGAGCATCCTTCTCTCCCACGGCGCCTATCAGATCGCGGCGCTGCAGTCCAAGCAGGTGCAGCTCTCCCGGGATCAGCAGACAATCACCGAGGCGCTCAACGTGCTGCAGTCGCCGCAGAATCTCGCCGCTCGCGCCGGGCAACTCGGAATGGTGACCACTACCGGAAGTCAGGGCGTCCTCAGCCTCACCACCGGTGTCACCCGCGC
>JAUZFY010000324.1 GCA_030840185.1 Microbacteriaceae bacterium
CGCAACCCTCGTGGTGCTGCTCATTTTCTTCTCGGTCGCGAGCAATAACTTCTTCACGTTCTCCAACATTTCGGGCATTCTGCTGTCGACGGCGGTGATCGGCATCCTCGCCCTCGGTACGACTTTCGTGATTATCACGGGCGGTATCGACCTGTCGATCGGCACCGGAATGACCCTCTGTGCGGTGATGACCGGCATCTTTCTCGTCAACTTTCACGTGCCATTTGCGCTGGGCGTCATCGGCGGCGTTGCCACCGGGGCGCTGATGGGACTCATCAATGGCGTGAATATCGCCATTCTGAGGCTGCCACCGTTCATTGCGACGCTCGCGATGATGCTCATCGCACAGGGCCTGGCGCTCGTGATCTCCGGGGTTCGACCCATCTACTTCAGCGCCATCACCGGCTTCCAGTCGATTGCGCTCGGCACTCTCATTCCCGGGCTGCCGAACGCGGTGCTCATTTTGTTTGTTCTCGCCATCGTGGCCTACCTGCTTCTGAGCAAGACCATAATTGGGCGCTACACCTTTGCGATCGGCAGCAACGAGGAGGCGACGAGGCTTTCCGGGATCAACACTCGTAAGTGGAAGATCATCATTTACACCCTCGCCGGAATCTTCACCGGTATCGCCGGTGTCGTGATCGCTTCCCGCCTCAACTCGGCCCAGCCGCAGCTGGGCGCCGGGTACGAGCTGCAGGCGATCGCGGCGGTCATCATCGGCGGCACGTCACTGCTCGGGGGCCGAGGCTCGATCATGGGAACCCTCATCGGTGCACTCATCATGAGTGTGCTGATCAACGGCCTTCGCATCCTGTCGATCCAGACCGAATGGCAGAACGTGGTCGTCGGTTGCGTCATTCTCGTCGCTGTGTTCACGGACTCGCTCCGCCAACGACGGTCTGCTCTCTAACTTCCGATCTCCGCCCCGGTCGTGGCGGTCCCGGTGGCCGGAACCCCCGCTCGGCGAAAGGATCGGAAATCGATTTCCAGCCCGGGAATCCAGGAAAGGTAACGATCTTGTATCTACATGTATTTGCGGGGGAATTAGCCGCTGGGCGTAACTAGCATGGCCGAACCAGCAAAGCCGCTGGTTGCCGATCAAACAATGGAGTTTTTGATGAAAAAAGGCAGGATATTCGCCCTCCTCGCGGGCGCGGCGGTATTTGCGGCGTCCATCACCGGCTGTGCCGGCGGAGGGAGCACAAACACAGGAAACCCGGGCGCGAGCAGCGGCAGCGGCGGCGGCAAACCGTACATCGCGCTCGTGTCCAAGGGATTCCAGCACCAGTTTTGGCAGGCGGTCAAGAAGGGCGCCGAGAGGAAGGCGAGCGAACTCGGCGCGCGAGTCACATTCGACGGCCCAGCCGCCGAGACCGAGGTGGACAGCCAGCTGCAGATGCTCCAGGCCGCCATTGACAAGAAGCCGGACGCGATCGGATACGCGGCGCTCGACCCCAAGGCGTGCATCCCCCTGATCGACTCGGCGAAGGCGGCCAAGATCCCGGTCGTGCAGTTCGACGCTGGTTGTGACACCAACTACCCGGTGAGCATCGCGAAGACGGATAGCCTTGCGGCAGGCTCGCTCGCGGCCGATCACATGGCCCAGCTCATCGGCAAAAAGGGCGAGGTCGCAGTCATCGGTCACAGCCAGATCAACTCCACCGGTGTTGAGCGGCGGGACGGCTTCGTCAACCAGATGAAGAAGAAGTACCCCGGCGTTAAGATCGTCGATATCCAGTACGGCGATGGTGACCACCTGAAGTCCGCGGATATCGCCAAGGCGATGATCGGCAGTCACCCGAACCTCAAGGGGCTGTACGGAACCAACGAGGGTTCGGCAATCGGCATCGTTGACGCGGTTGGCGAACTCGGGCTGAAGCCCGGCAAGCTCACGGTGATCGGGTTCGACTCCGGGCAGGCGCAGATCGATGCGATCAACAACGGTTTGATGGCCGGAGCAATCACGCAGAACCCCATCGGGATCGGCGAGCAGACGGTGCAGGCGGCCTGGGACACCATCCACGGGAAGTCGGTCAAGAAAGTGATCGACACCGGCTTCTTCTGGTTCGATAAGACGAACATGAACGACCCGAAGATCGCGGCGGTGCTCTACAAGTAGCACAGCCTCAATCGGCAAGAGGCCCCTCCCGGTAATGGGATGGGGTCTCTTGACGTCTCGGGCACGATCGAACCGAGGCCGATGAGTGCCGGTGGGCCGGGCTCGCGCTGCCTCAGCGAGACCAAGGCAGGAATCGCTGCGGATTGGTGAGGATGCGATCGACGAGTTCGACCCCGATCCGTTCGACCAGCCGCGGAACGTAGTGCGAGCCGAGGTAGCCGAGTCCAGGCATGCCTCCGTAGGAAACGTAGCGGCTTCGCCTCGCGACGTCGGCGCCGAGCAGAATCGCGTCGCCGGCTCCGGCCTCCACGACCAGCTCGGTGAGATCGAGCAGTTCCGCTTCGCTGCGGATGCGCGGCCGGGCGATTCCGTCGTAGCCGAGCCAGGCCCCCCGGGCCGCGAGCTGGAGGTGCAGCGCGGGATTGGGATCCCGATCGGCGTGCGCGAGCACCACGCGATTCGGCGACACCCCGAACTGTTCGAGCAGATCGAGTACCTCATTCGCCGCGGTGCAGAACTCGAGATGCACCATGACCGGTGCGCCGGTCTCGAGGTGGGCGAGTGCGGCGGCCCGAAGGGTCTCGCGCTCGAACTCGCTGATCGACCAGTAGCCGATTCCCGTCTTCACCAGTCCGGCCCGAATCGGAGTGCCTGCCGCGGTCATGGCCGGGGCGATCTCTCGACCGGATTCGTCATCCACCGGCATTCCCACCAGCAGGTCGCCGAGGTATCGACTCGCCCGCTGCTCGCCGTCGAGTCGGCGAAGCGGATGCTGTGGGCCGTAGTGGGCGTCCCGATGCGTTCCGGTTGCCGCGACGACGTGGAGCCCGGTCGACTCGCTGATCCTGGCTACCGCCTCCGGCCGCCGGCCCAGACCGATCGGTGTGGCATCGATCATCGAATCGAACCCGCTCGAACGCAGCGTCCCGGCCTCCACTCCGGACGCACCCTCGTCATCGAGGTCGTCCCCCGGCAGCAGCGGCGAGGCCTGGAACAGGTGCTCGTGATAATTCACCCGACCGAGGCTCGCGGCGGCCACGTCGCCGAGTACCGTTCGGACCGTGGTCACCGGGTTGCCAAGGCGGACTCCGAGAGCTTGGCCACGACCGCGTCGGTGAGCGTAAGGCCGAACACCTCCGCAATCACTTGCGACCAGCCGTGAATGAAGTAGCGCCAGCCGTCGACCACGACGAGATCGGCGCTCTGGCGTTGCCGGTTCGCCTGCGCCAGGAATTCGAGGCTCCCGCGGTAGTTGAATTCCCAGACCAGCGCGCGTCGGGGGAAGACGGCCTCGTCGGGCAGCGGCGATCCCGGCCGGTCTTTGCCGAGCCCGCTCGCGTTGACGATGAGACTGCCCGATGGCGCCGCGCCGACGAGCGCGGACGACACCTCGGGCCGGGTAGCCAGCACGTATCGCACGAGGGACTCCGGCGTCCCGCGGCGCCGGTGGACCTCGCGCAGGTGGTCGAGTCGGCGCTGGCTGGTGTCGGTGACGATGATCGCGGCTGGGGCATCAGTACGTTCGGCCAGAGCCCAGGTCAGGGCCGTTCCCGCACCTCCCGCCCCGAGGCAGATCGCTTGCGCGCCGCTTCGCGCAAAGTGATCCGGCGGCAGG
The DNA here is from genome assembly GCA_030840185.1 of Microbacteriaceae bacterium. Lineage (GTDB taxonomy): Bacteria > Actinomycetota > Actinomycetes > Actinomycetales > Microbacteriaceae > Lacisediminihabitans. The sequence goes on from JAUZFY010000324.1 coordinate 3,735, forward strand.
AATTCGTTCGCGGCGAGAGCCACCGTGATCGGGTCCTTGGCGTGACCGATCAACCGCCCGTCGCGCTTCGAGATGCTCGAAACCTCACCGCATAACGTGCTGAACTCGTCGAGCTCGTCGAAGAGATCGCTCGCCGCGCCAAAGAGGGCCATCTTGTGCGTCGTGACCAGGGCGCCAAGATGGCGCCGGTCGTCGCGGATTTTGACGATCAGGTCACGGTATTGTGCCGCGGTGGCATCCATCGGAAGATCATGCCCGATCAACGTCCGTGTCGGCAGATTCAGGATCTCCGCCCAGGTTGGGAAGATCTTCATGATTGAAGACTCCGTCGTGCTCACGCCGATGAAGCCGAGATACCCGTTCACGTCGGCACCGGCGAGGATGCGGGCGACGGGAAGAGAAGATAGACGCTCCGTCATGGTCAGAGCCCCGGGCCGACCGGGTTCGGCGGCGCCATCCCGTCGAGTACGGCGAGAACGTTATCGACGGCCATCGATCCCATCGCATCAATGGCCTCGGTGGTTTGAGCGCCGAAGTGCGGCGTCACGATGACGCGGTCGGCGAGGTCCCGCGCGAGCAGGGCGGATGATTCCGCTCGGGTGTCGCCGCGTAGGGTGTCGGCGGCGAAACCAGACACCGTCCCCTCCCGCATCGCGTCGGCGATGGCCTGCTCGTCCACGAGTTCCGGCCGGGCCGTGTTGACGATGACGACGCCGCCCTTGGCTGCCGTCAGCCACTCGCTGTCGACGATCGTTGCCCCGCCGGGGGCGTGGAGGCTCACCAGGTCGGCGCGGGAGGCAAGCTCGTCGAAACCGATCGGTGAGGCGCCGGCCGCCGCAACGTCGTCGTCACTCAACCACGGGTCGTTCGCGAGAATGGTCGAACCGAATCCGGAGAGCCGGCGCGCGACACCTTGGCCGATGCGGCCGAACCCGACGATCCCGATGGTGAGCGCGCCGAGTTCGCGCCCGCGGATCACCGACCAGTCGCCGAGCCGCACGCGTCGATCGCCCTCGGTGGTGTGGCGAAGCACCGCAAGCATGAGGCCGATGGCGTGGTCGGCCACCGCTGCGGAATTCGCGCCGGGGGTGTTCGTGACGACTATTCCGCGTTCGGCCGCCGCCTCGACATCCACCGCATCGAAGCCGACCCCGTACCTCGCGACCACCCGGAGCCGCGGGGCTGCGTCAAGGTGTGCCGCGGTCACCGGGCCCGTTCCGGCGACCCACGCGACAGCCTCGTGGAGAGCGGCGGCGAGACGGTCGAGATCGTGGTCGGCGGGACCGGTGATCACGTCGTGGCCGGCCGACCGAAGGCGGGCAACCAAGTCTACCGATCCGGCGGAAAACGAGCGGCTCGTGGCCAGGATGCTCGGCATCAGGTTCCCGGCGCCGCGAGTTGCGCCCTGGCCGAGAACCAGGGGGTGAGGGCCACGTAGCCGTCCGCGAAGAGCTCGTGCCGCGCCACGTAGTCGTCGTGTCGTGACGCGTCGGGCAGGAACGACGCGGTGACCTCCGATAGTCCGCGGGCCGCGCCGAAGTCCTCGACGAGCCCGAGACCGACGGCGGCGGTGACGGCGGCGCCGAGACTATTGGCCTCCTCGACGATGCTGCGGCGGCGCACCTCAACACCCCAGACATCTGCCATGATCTGCAGCCACAGGTCGCTCGCCGCCCCGCCCCCGATGGCGTCGATGCGGTCGACCCGCGCCCCGGCCTCCCGGAAGGCAAGAATGCAGCTGTACAGGTTGAATGCGACGCCCTCGAGTACGGCGCGGGCCAGGTGCGCGCGACCGTGGTGGCGGTTGATGCCGAGAAAGGCACCGGCGGCGTTCGGATTCCAGTGCGGAGAGCGCTCGCCGAGAAGATAGGGCAAGAAGTACAGGCCACCGCTCGATGCGTCGGCCGTTGACGCCTGCTCGACGAGCGCGGCGAGACCGGCACTGGACGGATCCGGGTTCAGCACGCTGGAGATCCATTCGACGGCCGCGCCACCGGCCTGCATGGTCGCGGTCGGCACGAAACTTCCCGGCACCACATTGTCGAAGGTCATTGTGCGCATGAGCGGGTCGCTCACCGGCCGCGGACTCGCGAACGAGATCCATGATGAGGTGCCGAGGCAGGCGTAGGCGCCGTCCTCCGGCGCGACAACTCCGGCACCGACCGCGGCGATCGGTCCGTCCCCGCCGCCGAGAACCACGCGAGTACCGCGCGGAAGACCGGTCGCGCTCGCGGCATCCGCGGTGAGGGTGCCGACAACGGTGACCGAGTCAAGCACCTCGGGGAAGATGTTTGCGGGGAGGCCGGAAGCCTCGATCAGGTCGGTCGACCAGGTTCCGGTGTATTGGTCGTAGGCGTTGGTGCCAGAGGCGTCGGAGCGGTCGGTTGCCAGCCGGCCCGTGAGTCGGTAGACCACGAAGTCCTTCGCAACGCAGAA
>JAUZFY010000341.1 GCA_030840185.1 Microbacteriaceae bacterium
GATGCGGATCGCTCCGTGCCGCGCATCGGCGGTGATGAAGGCGAGCGCCTGGTCATCCAGATCCACGGAGGTCGCTCGAAGCTGCAGTGATCGCTGCACACGAGACACGATCGAAATCACGAGGATGCCGAGGATGAACAGGGCGGCGATGCGAAGCCCGTCCGGTCGTTCGATCACGTTGACAACTGTCGTGTAGAGGAAGACGACGGCCACGATGGTGAATCCGATGGTTCGCTTGCGCTGCTTCTTGTGAAAGGCGGACAGCGTCACCGCGACGGACGCCGAGGTGATCAGCACGAGCACACCGGTCGCGTATGCCCCGCCCTGGGCATCGACGTTCGCCTGAAAGACGATCGTGATGAGAAACGCGATCGCGGTGAAGACGAGCACGAGGGGGCGTACCGCGCGAGCCCAGGTCGGGGCCATTCCGTAGCGCGGAAGATAGCGCGGCACCAGATTGAGGAGCCCCGCCATGGCAGAGGCACCGGCGAACCAGAGGATGCAGATGGTGCTGAGGTCATAGACGGTCCCGAAGAGCGGGCCCAGGTATTCGTGGGCGAGGTAGGCGAGAGCCCGGCCATTGGCCGATCCGCCCGGCTGAAATGCCTTCTGCGGGATGAGGATCGTCGTGACGAGACTCGAGGTGATCAGAAACGCGCTCATGATGATGGCCGCGCTGGTGAGCAGGCGATGCGCCCCGCGAATGCGACCAAGCGGCTTGGCTTCGGTGTCCTGTGGGGCGCCGGTGATTTGCGGCATGACGGCGACGCCGGTTTCGAATCCGGAGAGGCCGAGGGCGAGCTTGGGAAAAACAATGAGGGCGATGCCAACGATGACGAGCGGGTTGCCGTTTTGCGTATTTACTGCACTCCACCAGTTCGAGACGTCGATCGGGTGGGTGAGGATCCGTGCAATCGAAACCAGGATCACGACGACGTTGAGCACGAGATACACCGCGACGAGCACAACGGCGATTCCGATGGCCTCCTTGAAACCGCGGAGGAAGACGACTCCGAGCAGCGCAACCAGCACGAGCGTGATTGCGACTTGGCTTCCGTGGAACCACGGCGGCGCGTAGGGGTTCTCGATCGCGTGAGCGGACGCGTCGGCGGCCGACAGGGTGATGGTGATCATGAAGTCCGTGGCGGCGAACCCGAGGAGCACGAGAACGAAGAGCTTTCCGGCCCACCACGGAAGCAACCGTTCGAGCATGGCGATCGAGCCCGATCCGCGGAAACTTTCCCGCGCCACTCGCCTGTAGACCGGGAGCGCCCCGAAGAGGGTGAGCGCCACGAGCACGATCGTCGCGAACGGGGACAGCAGCCCGGCCGCGACCGCGGCGATGGCCGGCTGATAGCCGAGAGTGGAGAAGTAGTCGACGCCGGTCAGGCACATCACGCGCCACCAGGAGTTCGTCTTCTCGGTGACCTCCGCGTGGGGCCCCGGATGCGCCCCGGATTGGCTGGTCAGCCCGTGCAGCATCCAGCTCTTGAACGACTCGGTTGTCGTCGACATGAACACCATTCCCTCGATGGACCCGTTCCCCACCGAACTTGGCCCCGTACAGAATAGCGCCGCCCCGCTGTACGTCTCACATCACACGGTGAGCAGTGTGTTCACCCGGCGACCGGGGAGTTTCTTGGCGCCGCCGAGACTTCGCAGCTCCAGGATCACGCTAATTCCAGCGACGCTCCATCCAGAGCGCTCGACAAGCGAACAGCTCGCAGCGAGGGTGCCACCGGTCGCGAGCACGTCGTCCACCAACAAGACTCGGGTGCCCGGTGCGAGCTCGTCGGGGTGAATTTCGAGGGAGGTGCTGCCGTACTCAAGGTCGTAGTCCTCGGAAATCACCTGCCGCGGAAGTTTGCCCGGCTTGCGAATCATCACGCAACCGAGCCCGGTCGCGTAGGCGGCGCCGGCGGCGAGCACGAAGCCCCGAGCCTCCATGCCTGCTATCGCGTCGAACTCGCCGTCGAACGGCGCTACGAGCGCGTCGATGACCGAACGAAGCGCCGGCCCGTCGGCGAAGACCGGGCTGAGGTCGCGAAAGGTGATGCCAGGTGACGGGAAGTCGGGCACGACCCTGCTCAGTCGCTCGATCGCGTCGCGTGCAACATCCGGCATCCGGTCTCCTCTTGGCCTCGCGGATGTTTCGCCGCGGAGGCAATCCTGCCAGAAGACGCTCCCGCCAGAAGCCCTGCTCAGGCGGTCTTCCGGCGGAGGGTGACGGAGCCGAGGGCGACCGCCCCCAGGGCGAACGCGGAGATGATCACAAGCTTTCCGCCGACGTAGTCGGCGTCCTCGGTGTTTGCGGCGACCGCGTTGAGCGCGTCGATCGCGTGGGAGAGGGGCAGCCAGTCCGAGATCACGTGCAACACGTCCGGCAGCTGGTCTCGGGGGAGGAAGACACCCCCGAGCAGTATCTGGGGGAACACGAGCACCGGCAAGAACTGGACGACCTGGAACTCGCTGCGCGCAAATGCGCTCGCGAACAGGCCGAGAGTGGTGCCGAGCAGCGCATCGGCGAGGGCCACCGAGAGCAGCAGTGCGAGCGAGCCATTGATCGTGAGCCCGCACACCCAGATCGAGAATGCCACCGCAATCGTCGCCTGAATGACGGCGAGGGCGCCGAAGGCGATGGTGTAGCCGAGGATGAAGTCGAATTTGCCCAGCGGCATGGTGAGGAGGCGTTCGAGGGTTCCGGAGCGCCGCTCTCGCAGGGTGGTGATGCTCGTGACCAGGAACATGATGATGAAGGGGAAGAGGGCGAGAATCGCCGGACCGATCCGTTGGAACACGTCGGTGTCGGAGAACAACCACGACATGAGTCCGATCAACAGGCTCGGAACGACGAGAAGTAGCCCGACCGTTCGCGGGTCGTGCGAGATTTGGGTGAGGACCCGGCCTGCGGTGGCGAGGGTAGGTCGGAGGTTCATGCCGGTTCCGTTCTGCGCACGCCGCTCTCGATGAGCGAGAGGAAGGCGGTTTCGGGGTCGGTGGTGCCCGTGGCGGCAAGCAGCCCGGCGGGGGTCTCGTCAGCGAGCAGGCTGCCGTCGCGCATGAGCAGGAGTCGGTCGCACCGGGTGGCCTCGTCCATCACGTGGCTTGACACCAGGATGCTCGTGCCTCCGGCGGCGAGATCATGAAAGAGCGCCCACAGCTCCACCCGAAGTACCGGGTCGAGGCCGACAGTCGGCTCGTCGAGAACGAGAAGGTCGGGTGAATTGAGCAGAGCCGCGGCAAGCGACACTCGGCTTCGCTACCCGCCCGAGAGCGTGCAGACCATTTGTGTTGCCTGCTGGGCGAGATCCGTCAGCTCGATCACCCTGTCGACCTCCGAGGCCGCCGCCCCGAGCACGGCTCGGAAGTAACGCAGGTTCTGGCGAACGGTGAGGTCGTCGTAGATGCTTGCGTCTTGCGTCACGTAGCCGACCCGCCGGCGAAGCCGCGGCATGCCCGCAGGATACCCGAGCACGGTCACTGTTCCGGCGCTGATCTTCTGCACGCCGACTATCGATCGCATAAGTGTCGTCTTCCCGCAGCCGCTTGGCCCGAGCAATCCGATAACCTCGCCGACCGGGACGGTTAGCGACAGCCCGTGCAGAGCAACGTTCGTTCCGCGGATGACTCTCAGGTCACGCACCTCGATGGCGACGCTGCCACGATAATTCGTCATGTGATGAATTATTCGCGCGACGCTAGCCCCGTGTCAATGGTGTGCCAACCAGATGCCACTGCACGACCGGTCCGACGAGGCGAACCAGATCTTCGGGCGGCGTCGTCGAGAGTGGTTCGACCCGGATGCCGTAGCGCACCATGATGAGGCCGACCAGTTGGCTGGCCGCGAGGGTGGCGCGCAACTCCGGGTCTGCCGCTCCCGGGGCCGCCTCGAGCCGGCTCGCGAGCTTGTGCAGCACCTCGCGAACAAGGAACTGCCGGATCATCGCCGCCGCAAACTCGTGACCGAGGGCGGTGTGCAACAGTCCGATGATGCGTTGGCCGTTTCGGCCCTCGTCGAGAGTTGCGAGAAGAGTCCGCACGAGATTCTCGCCCATCGCCGAGTCCGGTCCGGACAGTACCGCGGCAACGATGCGATCGGGGCGCACGGGAGCGCCGATCGACTCCGCGAAGAGATCCGCCTTCTCCGCGAAGTAATGGTGAACGAGGGCCGGGTCCACGTTTGCCGCCCGGGCGATCGATCGGAAGGACGCTCCGTCGTAGCCTCGGTTGGCGAACTCCCGACCGGCGGCGGAGACGATCAGATCCCGCGTGTTCGCCGGATCGGTCGGAGTGGAACGGCGTCGGCCGCGCGGTCGCGACGCCGAAACCACGGGGCTTGGGGCCTCCGGATTGCTGTCCACGAGGTGAGCCTAATCCCGACCCCGCTTCGCGTTCACCTTGAGCTTGCCGCCAACGGGAGATAGTGGTATTTGCCTTGACTATAGTTGTGTCGTCCTGCGGCTTACCCGCCCGAAGCATCAGCACGAGAGATCACAAATGGAACTCCTAATCTTGATCGGCGTCATCGTCTTGCTCGTCGTGATCATCGGCGTCTACCTGTGGTCAACATACAACGGGCTTGTGCGCCTCAACGTGCGTGTCGACGAGGCGTGGAGCGACATCACCGTTCAACTCAAACGCCGCGCCGACCTGTTGCCGAATCTCATCGAAACGGTTAAGGGTTACGCGGCGCACGAATCGGGAGTCTTCGAGGCCGTGACAAAGGCGCGGGCCGAGTCGATAGGCGCTTCGACCCCGGTGGATGCCGCAGTGGCCGAGAATCACATGCAGACCGCGCTCCGGAGCATCTTTGCCGTCGCTGAGGCATACCCCAAGTTGCAGGCCAGCCAGAACTTTTTGCAGCTTCAGGGCGAACTGGTTGACACCGAGGACAAGGTGCAGGCGTCGCGGCGGTTCTACAACGGGGGAGTGCGCGAACTCAACACCAAGGTTAAGACGTTTCCAAACACCCTGTTCGTGCGGGGGCTCGGCTTCGGCGAGCGCGACTTTTTTGAGGTGTCGGACGCGGCGGCGATCGCCGAGCCGCCCCGTGTTCAATTCTGACCGGATGTCACACACCGAGTCCCGCAATCTCTCGCGAGAAAACTGAATCATGTACCGCGCGATAGCTAAGAACAAGCGCAACACCGTCTTCATCATCCTGGTGTTCCTCGTCATCATCGGGGCCCTGGGACTTCTTGCCGGCTACGTCTACAACAACCTGTCGGTCACGATCACCGTGCTCGTCGTGGCCGCCGTGTACGCGATCATCCAATACTTCGCCGCGTCCCGGTTGGCCATCTCCATTTCGGGAGGCCGCGAGATTCAGAAAGCCGACGACCCGCGGCTCTACCGCATCGTTGAAAACCTGTCGATCACCGATGGGCTGCCGATGCCGAAGGTGTACATCGTGAACGACCCGGCCCCCAATGCGTTCGCGACCGGGCGCGACCCGCAACACGCCTATGTCGCGGCGACGACGGGTCTGCTCGACCTCATGGACGACTCAGAGCTCGAGGGCGTCATGGCCCACGAAATGGGTCACGTGCAGAATTACGACACCCGGGTGTCGATGATCGTCTTCGGCCTCGTGGTCGCGGTCGGATTCATCGCCGACCTGTTTCTTCGGTTCGCGTTCTTCGGGGGCGGACGGGGCAACGACCGCAATGGCGGCGGAGGAAACAATCCAATCGTTCTGGTCTTCGGCCTCGCCGCGATGATCATCGCCCCGCTCGTCGCCGCGGGGGTGCAGGCCGCGATCTCGCGTCAACGCGAATACCTCGCCGACGCCACGAGCGCGATGACGACGCGCAATCCGGATGCCCTGGCAAGCGCACTTCAGAAGCTCGAGCAGTACGGCCGCCCGATGCGGCGCCAGAATTCCTCGATGTCGCACCTGTGGATCTCCGACCCGTCGCGGCCGGGCTTCATGAGCCGACTGTTCAGCACGCACCCCCCGATCGTCGACCGGGTGGCTCGCCTTCACAGGATCGGTGGCGAGTTCTAGGTCGCAGCGTCGCCTAGGTTCGAACCGAAGAGACGGTCTTGGCGGCAAGGGTGAGGAGCGCGGATCGCGTCGGGCCGACCCGGTCGGCACCCTGATCCAGGTAAATCTGTATCCAGTTGTGTCCGAGCACAATCTCGACCGTGCAGTATCCAACGGGAGAGCAGCGCATGTAGGCGCCGTCTTCCGGGGCGAGGCCGGGAATCGCGACGGTGGCATAGCCCGCCGAGTCCGCCGCTCGAGTGATCTTCCAGGCCCACTCGCCCCCGGGAAGCACCCTGAGACCGCCACTTATGCCGAGCCCGTCCGGAGTGGCCCATGGACACGGTCGCGCGTTCGCCTCGATCCAGGCCGACCCGATCAGGCTCTCGCCGCCATCCATCCCCGAGAGGTAGAGCTCCCCAGTCAGGTTAAGGGCAGCCGTGACGTCCGTGCTTGAGAAGAACTCATCGCATCGATGGGCGGCGACCGGGATCGTGCCGGGCGGCGGGGACCAGGTGGAGGCGTTCGCGTCGGCTGCCGCGACTGAGCGGCGAACGCTGTCGGCGATCCGGCGCATTGCGGCGGCTCGCACGGACTGTCCACCGTTGCCGTCCAGCCCCCACGCGGCAACCTCCACCCACGTGTCCTTGAACAGCGAGTCGATCGAACACGGACCGGACGGGTCTGCGGTGTCGCAGCCAAGCTTTTCGGTACCGTCAACGGAGTAGTAGTCGGCGTACCGCGACCAGTAGTCCGCGGCGTTCGGCAGGACACGCACGACGATCCCCACCTGATCCTTGCTCGCACTGTCATTGACGGCGAGCCGGCCGTTGCTCCACTCGCACTCGAGTCCTCCGGATTGGCGGACGGCGAAGGACGCCGGACCGGAATTCGAGTCGAGTTCCCTCCACTGCA
>JAUZFY010000010.1 GCA_030840185.1 Microbacteriaceae bacterium
GCCTATCCGGGCTCACTGCGCTCATCGACGGAGCACGCCTCATCCGCGCCGGCGAAGCGGAGGTGGTCGCGGTCGGCGGTCAGGAGTCGATGACGAACGCCCCGCACCTGCTTCCCGGCTCGCGCAAGGGCTGGGCCTACGGCACTGTGCCCACCCTCGACTCGGCGGCAAACGATGGGCTCACGGACGCCTTCGACCACGACTCGATGGGACTCTCGACCGAGCGACACAACGCCCCACTCGGGATCTCCCGGGAGGATCAGGATGCCGTCGCGGCAGCGTCACACCAGCGCGCTGCGGCCGCCGCTGAACTCCTGGCCGAGGAGATCACCCCCGTCGTCGTGAAGGGTCGCACAGGCGACACCGTCGTGACGATCGACGAAGGCGTTCGCCCGGGGAGCACCGCCGAGACACTCGGGGGGCTGCGTGCCGCGTTCTCCACCGATGGCACCATTACCGCGGGCAACTCATCACCCCTGAGCGACGGGGCTGCGGCCCTCATCCTCAGCAGCCGCGAGTACGCGGAATCGAACGGGCTGGAGTGGCTCGCCGTTGTCGGTGCCTCCGGCCAGGTCGCGGGCCCGGACAACTCCCTGCAGGCTCAGCCGGCCCAGGCGATCATGGCCGCTCTCACGCGAGGCGGCTGCGAACTGTCAGACCTTGCCTTCGTTGAGATCAACGAGGCGTTCGCGGCCGTGTCGCTGCACTCGTCCCGGTTGCTCGGACTCGAGCCTGAGCTGGTGAACATTCACGGCGGTGCGATCGCGCTCGGGCATCCGATCGGCGCTTCGGGCGCGCGTCTCGCATTGCACGCGGCCTACGAGTTGAACCGGCGAGCCTCCGGCCGCGCCGCCGTCGCGCTCTGCGGCGGCGGTGGACAGGGCGACGCGCTACTGCTCAGCCGGTAGGTCCGCCTCAGGGAGCGTAGTTGGGGGCGGCGGGCAGGCCGAAGAACTCCTCGAGCGTGGTGACCCCGGTGTTGTGCATCTCAGTTGCGAGCGGGATGCCGACATATCGGAAGTGCCACGGCTCAAAGACGTAGCCCGTGACCGCTTGCTTGTCGGCCGGGTAACGCAGGACGAAGCCGAACCGGTATGCGTTCGCCGCGAGCCACACGCCCTGCGGGGTCTGACCGAAGCACGCCTCGATGTCGCACTTGCTCGGTAGCGCCGCGACGTCGACGGCGAGCCCGGTCTGGTGCTCGCTATAGCCGGGGCGTGCGCTGAGGATGTCCGCCTTGGCCTGGCCGAGCCGGGCGACCTGGCTGTTGTGAGTGTTGACCTGCACGGCATAGGAACGGTACGCGTTCTGGATCTGCATCGCTCCAGCGCCCGCGGCCGCGCCGGCGGCGAACATCTGCTGAAGGGCCGCGGCCGCCTCGGGGCGCATGCTCGACGAAGCTGGCTGCGCAATGTGCGGCTCACTCGGCAGCACGACCGCTGGCGCGTAGTTGGCCGGCCGCAGCGGGCGCAGCTTGTTCACGACGACCCAGATGCTGTTCGGATCGTCGATGGAAAGCGCGCTCTTGTTGAATGACGGCGGAGGCGGGGTGGGCGTCGGCGACGGCGCGCTGCTCGGAGCGGCGCTCGACGAGGCAGAGGCGGCCGGCCGATGCGTCGATCCTGGCGCCGCCGTCGCACACCCGGAAAGCAGCAGAACGGCAAGGCCGAGGCCCGCGACTAGGGATACGCGATGTGATTGCATGTGCACGAGGCTAGCGCCCGCACAGGACCCATTTGGTTGCCCTATGACAACTTGCACATTTGGTTGCCCCGGGTGTAAGTTTGCAGTCTACGCAAGATTTTCTGCCACTGTTGGATGCGTTCACGGTGGCCATTCTCTTTTAAGACGCGAACTCCCACTACAGAACGAGGATCGACTATGTCACGCGCCGACGCCGCCACCAGGGCTAAAGCAGTCCACGAATCGGGCGGCATCATGAGCCACCGCCAGATCCTCCTAGTGATCTACGGACTGATGGCTGGGATGTTTCTCTCGTCCCTCGACCAGACCGTGGTCGGAACCTCGATCCGCACCATTTCAGATGACTTGCACGGCCTCAGCCAGCAGGCCTGGGTGACCACGGCCTACCTGATCGTGTCGACCATCGCGACGCCGATCTACGGCAAGCTGTCCGACATCTTCGGGCGCCGGCCGCTCTTCATCTTCGCGATCTCGATCTTCCTTGTCGGCTCGATCGCGTCCGGTTTCGCCCAGTCGATGATCGAACTCGCCGGCTTCCGCGCCCTCCAGGGCCTCGGCGCCGGTGGCCTGATGGCCCTTCCGCTCGCCATCATGGGCGACATGCTCGCCCCGCGTGAGCGAGCAAAGTACCAGGGCTACTTCCTCGCCGTCTTCGGAATCTCGAGCGTCATCGGCCCGCTGATCGGCGGACTGTTCGCCGGTGCACCGTTCATCCTCGGCATCGTCGGCTGGCGTTGGGTCTTCCTGATCAACGTGCCGATCGGCATCATCGCGCTCGTGATGGTCATGCGATTCCTTCACCTCCCGAAGCGCAGCGTCAACCGCGGGGTCCGCATCGACTGGTGGGGAGCGGCAACCGTCATCCTGGCCGTCGCACCTCTTCTCCTCGTCGCCGAGCAGGGTCGTTCCTGGGGCTGGACCTCCGGCGGATCGTGGGCCTGCTACATCATCGGCGGCCTCGGCATCCTGGCATTCATCCTGGTCGAAAGAATGATGGGCGATGACGCGCTAATCCCGCTCAAGCTGTTCAAGAGCCGTACCTTCTCGATGGCGACCGTGCTCGGTGTCCTCGTCGGTTTCGGCATGTTCGGCGCCCTCTCCTCCATCCCGCTGTTCCTGCAGATCGTGAATGGTTCGTCCCCGACCCAGAGCGGCTTCCAGCTGCTTCCGATGATCCTCGGCCTGATGATCTCGTCGATCGTGAGCGGTCAGATCATCTCGCGCACCGGGCGCTACCGCATCTTCCCGATCGTCGG
>JAUZFY010000033.1 GCA_030840185.1 Microbacteriaceae bacterium
CACGAGCTCCCTGGCGCTGAACCGACCGCTGAGCAGACCATCGTTGAGGCTCTCGATCGACTCGAAGCAGAGCTCCTCATCGCTCGAGGCCGGCCGCAGTGCCTCATCTTCGGAAAGTGAAAGTGTCACGATGGATGTGCCTCTCGTGTGATTGTCGGATGTTGTTCCGCAGCCTCGATGGCCGCGAGCGCGTGCGAGATTGCGGCGGTTTGGTGATAGCCGGCCTTGTACAGTTCGAACATTCGGTCGTACAGCCCCTTGGACGTGCCATCCGGCTCCACGGGAGGAAGGAGCGCGACCGTTGACACGGCGTCGGTCAGCGAGCGGAATGTGCCGATGCCGACGGCGGCACGAAGCGCGTCGCCGAGGCTAGCGCCGACTTGCTGCGCCGGAAGCGATTGCTCGAACCCGCAGACATCCGAGACGATGTGCATGAGCAGCAGGTTTTGCGTTCCGCCTCCAACGGCGAGAACGCGTTTGACCACGTTTCCCTCCTCGCGCATCGACTCCACGTTGTGACGGATGCCGTAGGCGATCGATTCAAGGACCGCTCTGCAGATATCCGCGCGGGTGTGGCGCACGGTGAGCCCGAGGAGTGCACCGCGGGCGTCGGGATCGAAGAACGGTGTTCTCTCGCCGACAAGATAGGGCAGAACCAGCAGACCGTTGGCACCCGGGACCGACTCGAGCGCGAGGGCGGTCAGATCGGCGAACTCGAGTTCCTCGCCGCCGGCGAGATGGCGACCGAGTATGTCCCTGGTCCAGGCGACGAGTCCACCGGCCATGCCCATTCCGCCGGAGAGCACATGACTTCCGGGTTCGTGGAAATGCGATGGCCAAAACCGGGTGCTCGCCGGCGCCTCGTGTGTGCGCAAGATGAAGAATGCGCTCGTGCCGTACATGATCATCAGATCGCCCTCGTCGCGCATTCCCGCGCTCAGGGCTTCGGCCGCGGCGTCGGCCGTGCCTGCCACCACGGGTGTGCCGGCAACCAGCCCCGTGGCGTCGGCGGCTTCCGGCGTCACCGCACCGATCACTTCGCAGCCCCAGGCCAAGCGCGGAAGCAGCGACCCGTCGCACAGCTCGGAATACTCCTCCGACCAGTGCGACCCGGAGGCATCGATGAGCGGAGCGTAGGCAGCAGACGCGTCGTACACATCCACGACCGCCTCGCCGGTGAGCTTCTGAATGATGTAGCCCTCGGCGCCGAGAATGCGGTGGGTTCGGGCCCACACCTCTGGCTCGTGATGCTGCAGCCAGAGGATTTTCGGCGCGACGGATTGGGAGTCGAGCGCGAGAACCCTCGGGTCCCTGTCTCCGAATCGTTCCTTGAGCTCCGCAATCTCTTCGCCTGCTCGAGTGTCGATTCCGTAGAGGATCCCCGGGCGAAGCGGCGTTCCGGCCTCGTCAACGGGAAGTACGCACGGACCGATCGCGCTTACCCCGATGCCCGAGATCTGGGATCCAGCGACCCCCGACTCTGCGAGGAGCGTCGCGACCAAAGCGCGGAAGTCCGCCCACCACACCAGGTCCGCATCCTGTTCGAAGTAGCCGGGCCGTGGCATTGCGACGTCGTGCGTGACTGCGGCCACCGCGATGATCGTGCCGCGCGCATCGACGAGAACCCCCTTCGACGACGCGGTCCCGATGTCGACGCCCAGCGTGTACCGCTCCCGCGGGTTGTTGTTCATCATCGCCGGTTAGAAGCTGTACACGCCGCGCTCGAGAACGGTGCGCCCGTCGATCAACACGGAGCCCTCCGTCCTCAAGTCCTTGACGATGTCCCAGTGGATCGCCGACACATTGGTGCCTCCGCATTCCGGGTAGGCCCGACCGAGCGCGATGTGCACCGTTCCGGCGATCTTCTCGTCGATCAGGATGTCGTTGAAGAAGCGGTCGATGTGAGGATTCGTGCCGATGCCGAACTCTCCGATCGCGCTGGCGCCCGCGTCCGTTGCGAGGACCGTGCGGAGAAAGTCCTCGTTCGTGCTGGCGGTTGCCTCCACCAACGTTCCGTGGTCCCAGCGAAGTTTCACTCCCTCGATGAGCCGACCGCCGAACACGGCGGGGTTCTCGAATTCGATCACGCCGTCGACAGTCTCGGTGACCGGGGCCGTCATCAGTTCGCCGTCGGGAATGTTGATGCCTCCGGCCGCGACAGCCCAGGTGCGACCCTCGATCGAGAAACGCAGGTCCGTTCCTCTTCCGAGGATCTGCACCGACCGCGCGTTGTGGATGTTGTCCACCCATCCCTGCCACTCGCGGCGAGCCGCGTCCGAGTCGAGCAGGCAGGCCTTGAAGAACATTTCCGTGACCTCGTCGAGGCTCGAGCCCGCCTGGTCGGCGAAGGCCTGATTCGGCACCCGAACAAGCGACCAGCGAGTGTGCTTCCACCGCAGGGACGAGATCACTCCCTGCGCAACCTGGTTCGCCGCCAGCCGCTCGGTGGGGATCCCCGCATGGATATCCAGCGGGAAACCCCCCCGGAGAGCGATGTACACGTCTGCCCATTCCATCCCGTACGACTCGATCTCCGGCACCCAAGAGAGCTGCTCGTCCGTGCCGAAGCGCAGGAGCGACTCGCGCATCGTCTCGGAAAGGAACTGAATCTGAGGAAACGCTCCCGCCCGAATGCAAGCCTCATAGACGCCTCTGGCCAACGGGAACGAGTCGGCCTCCCCCATCGCGATCATGACCCGCTCACCGGCGCTAACCCGAGTTGCCTCGTGAACCAGAAGTCGTCCGATCTCAAACCACCGGGGGTCCTCCGCGATCGGGGTCGTCGTCATCGGGTGGCTACTCCGCGCGCGATCCTCGCATTGGCGGTCAGTTCGGCGACTCGGGACTCTTCGACCTCATTCCAGATGTACCCGTCGCGCTTGAACGCGGTTCCGATGACAGCGCCGTCCGCAATGGAAAGCTGCGCCTCGACCGTCGCCGCGGTGACGCCCGTGTTGGCGAACACCGGAGTGTCGGGTACCGCGCTCTTCACGACGCGCAGCGTCTCAGAGCTGGTCGCCGCGCCCGCGGTCAGGCCCGACACGCAGAGGGCGTCCGGTCCGGCGTTGAACACTGTCGAACGCGCGATGGACGCGACGTCACGCTCTCCGACGTACACCGCGGATTCCGGGACGATGTTGTACAGAAGGCGCACGCCCATGCCATCCACTGCACGGCGGTGGCGCGCGACCTGGCCGCTGTCGGTGTTCCACAGCCCGTAGTCGCTCGCGTAGACGCCCGTGAACACCTCCCGGACGAACCGCGCGCCTGTGCCGACCGCGAGGTCGATCGACGCGGTCGGGTCCCACAACACATTGACCCCGAACGGCACGGTGAGTTCTGAGCGCAGTTCCCCGATGATCCGCGCCATGGTGATGGCCGTGATCGGTTCGGTCTTCAAGAGGTAGGGCAGGCTGGCCTCGTTCGAGAACATGACGGCGTCGACCCCGCCATTCTGAAGAGCGGCGAGATCACGGCGCGCGGACTCGAGAATGGCCTCCACGCCGGCATCGGAGTCGTATCCGGGGTCACCCGGCAGCGCCCGAAAATGGCACATCGCGATAACGGGCTTCGAGACACCGAAGACTTCAGGGATCCAGTTCATTGTTCTCCTACTTGCTTTCTTGTTGGTAGTTCGTGGGTCGAGAGGGTCTTGGGTCCGGCTCCGGTGGATCGTTCGCAACAACGACGTTCACTCCGGCCGATTTCAGCGCGGCAAGAAGGTCCCCCGCCGGCTCCTCGTCGGTGACGAGGGTGGTGGCCACTTCGAGTCCGGCGATCCTGGCGAACGCGATCTGTCCGAACTTGCGGGCGTCCGCGACGACGACGACTTCCTTTGCCGATCGGATCATGGCCTGCTTTACGAGCACGTCGTCCCAGTTGTATTCGGAGAATCCAAACGAGGCGTCGATGCCACCCACTCCGAGAACGAGCCTGTCGACCGACAGCTCGCCGAACGTGTGTCGCGCCAGTTCCCCGGTGAGCGATGCCTCCCCGGGCCGAACGATGCCTCCGGCGACGATGAGACGGATCTCTGGCTCGTCCACCAGTGCCTCGGCGATCCGGAGTCCCGGAGTGACGACCGTCAGGTTCCGGCGGCCCCTGAGGCCGTGCGCGACAGCAAGGCAGGTCGACCCGGCGTCGAGGGCCACGCTGTCCCCCTCCGCTATCAGGCTTGCCGCGAGCTCACCGATCCGCGCTTTTACGTTCACCCTTTCGGCGGTGCGGAGCATATACGGGGGTTCGTAGCTTCGCCCTCGCCCGGTCACCGCCCCTCCGTGAACCCTGCGGGCGAGCGACGCTCTTTCCAGTTCGAGTAGGTCTCGACGAATCGTCATCGGAGACACCGAAAAGCGACTGGCCAGGTGGACGACGGTGACCGATCCGACATCCTCAAGGTCCTGCAGGATCTGCGACCGGCGGATCGCGGCCTTCACGACCTCGCCTCGGGTTCGGTCGCTTGAGAATCGGTCGGTCGAATCCGGCCGCGGCCCGACCGCGCCAACCGTCGGAACGACAGCCGACTCGTCGAGACCACGAGAAGCAGCAGCAGCCCCCAGGCGAAGTTCTTGAAGAAGTTGCTGTCGCCGTTGTTGACCAAAATCATGTTGAATCCGGTCGAAAGCATCTGCAGCGAGGCCAGCGCCAGGATGACCCCGGCGACGCGCCCCGCGCCACCGGAAACGGAGACGCCGCCGAGAACCGCGATGAGAATCGTCAACAGGATGTATGAAGCGCCGTAACTGGGATTGGCCGAGCTGGTTCTCGCCAGGTTGATGATTCCGGCGATGCTCGCGAGCATGCCGCTCGTTCCATTCACCGCAAGGGTCACTCGCCCGTTGTTCACGCCCGAGAAGAGCGCGGCCCGAGAATTCGCGCCGAGCAGATAGGTCTTCACCCCGAGCGGGGTGTGATTGAGGAATATCCACACGCCGACGATGCACCCAATGAGAATCAGCACCGTGATCGGTATTCCCGCGATGGCCTGCGTGCCGATGGCCTGCAGGGCGGTGGTTCCGCCGGAGATCGAGACTCCGTTGGTGAGTACCGTCGCCACCCCGCCCCAGAGCGTCATTGTGGCGAGGGTCGCGAGGATGGGCGGAACTCGCAGCGTTCCGATGAGGAAACCGTTGATGGTGCCGGCGACCGCTCCGACGAGCAGCGCGACGAGGATTCCAATTACCGTGGTCAGGCCGTCGTCAAGCCCGGCCGAACTGCAGGAGCGCATCACCATTGCGGCGATTATCGAGGAGAGGTTCGCGACGGC
>JAUZFY010000042.1 GCA_030840185.1 Microbacteriaceae bacterium
AGCGTTCCCGGCCACGAGCTCAACAGCTGACCGAGGCGTGCGCGCGCGGGCCGATCGAGGTTGTTGGTCGGTTCGTCCAGCAGGACAATGGGCGACCGGCGCAGCCTGAGTCCCGCAATGGCGATGAGCATGGCTTCGCCGCCGGATACCTCGCTCACGAATCGATCAAGGTCGACCGCCGACAGGCCGATCGGGCGAAGCGCCTCGTCGGCTCGCGTCTCGATGTCCCAATCGTCGCCGAGCGCGTCGAACCAGTGCTCGGCCGCGTCGCCGCCCTCGATCGCCCGCAGCGCGGTGACCTTCTGCGTGATCCCGAGCAGATCGGCGACAGTCGCCCTGCCGTCGAGCGTGAGCGTCTGTGGCAGATAGTCGACACCGCCCAGCGTGGTGATGCGACCGGTCGTCGGTGTCAGCTCGCCGGCGATGAGGCGCAACAGAGTCGATTTGCCCGCACCGTTCGTTCCGACGAGGCCGGTGCGCCCTGCGCCGAACGTGCCGCTGATGCCGCGAAGGGCGCTCGACCCGTCCGGCCAGGTCAAGCCGACTTCGGACAGGGTGATGGATGAGTTCTTGGGCGGGGCCATGCGTCTCCGGGGTGTCAGTGGATGCACTGGCGCCGGAGCCGATAAACGGCAAGTCGACGGACGTCAGCGCGCGGACTGCGCGAAACCGTCGAGAAACTTCACCGGAGGTGACCTAACACTGGGGAACAGGAACGGCGTTCAGTCTCCCAGACGATGCCCGATGTGGCAACCGTCCGGCGCCGTCCCTTTCGGCTCGCCACCCCTAATAAGGTCGAAGGATGGAAATACTTCACCTGACCCGGCGCTCCGACTGGAGGGCCGCAATCGAAGTTGGCAGTTACGAGTTGTCAACCCGCGGGGGCACGTTGCAGCAGGTCGGATTCATCCACGCCTCCACCCCGAGCCAGCTACCGGCGGTCGCCGAACTGGTGTTTCGCGATGTGAGCGACGACCTGGTCGTGCTCGTGATGGATGACGCGCGGCTTCGAAGCGCCGGCGCAGACGTGCGATTCGAGGACGGAGGCAACGGGCAGCTGTATCCACACATCTACGGCCCGATCGACCCGCGGTGGGTGACCGCGGTTCGACCGGCCCACTTCGACTCGGCCGGCACGTTTCGGTTCTAGGAACGGCGGTGGGGATTTTTGAAAAACGCGCTGAAGAACTTCATCGACCGGGTGACCGCACTGCGGGCGGTGCGCGTGTTCAACCGCTACTCGGAGCGGAACGGTCCGATCCTCGCCGGAGGCTTGAGCCTCACGGCGCTCTACAGCGTGTTCGCCGCCGTGTACGTGGGATTTACGATTCTCGGCGCCTACATCCAGTCTGACAGGGCCGTCAAGGATGCCGTCGTGTCGACCGTGTCCTCCTCCGTGCCGGGCCTCATCAAATCCGGCAATGGCGGCGTAGTTGACCTCAATCAGCTGTTCCAGCCGACAACGCTCAACTGGGGCAGCATCATTGCCATTGCGGCACTGCTTCTCACGACCCTCAGCTGGTTCGACTCGGCCCGATCAGCGGTTCGCGCTGTCTTCGGCGAGCCCCGAGACTCGACGTTCTTCCTTCTCCTCAAGCTGCGTGACCTCGGTCTCGTCGTCGCCTTCGGTGCGGTCACTATCTTCTCTGCCGTGATCGCGGTGCTCAGCACGAGCGCCCTCGATCTCGTGTTCGGCGGCATCGGAATCGACCGGCACTCGGTGCTGGCCACCGTCGTCGCCCGCGTCATCGGACTGCTTCTGGTGCTCGCGATCGACACCGCCGTGCTTGCCGCCCTTTTTCGCGTGCTGCTCGCCGCCCGCGTCCCGCTCAACCGGCTGTTCACCGGCGCGCTGCTCGGCGCCATCGCCCTTGGCATCCTCAAGGTGCTCGGCGCCACGATCGTCGGCACGGTAAGCAGAAATCCGCTGCTCGCCTCCTTCGCGGTTATTCTCGGCCTGCTGGTCTGGTTCGGACTCGTCTGCCAGGTGATCCTGCTCTCCGCTACCTGGATCGCGGTCGACCTCGCCGATCACGGGCAATCGGTGAAAACAACGTCACCGGCCTCGGGCACCCGCCCCCGCGGTTCACTTCCGCGGCCCCGGGTAAGGCCTGTCACCCGCCTTCGCTAGGCTCGTTTCATGACGAGTCCGCTTCGAATTGCCACCGTGAATGTCAACGGGGTGCGCGCCGCATTCCGCAAGGGCATGGGCGAGTGGCTCGAGAAGCGAGACGTCGACATTCTCGCCATTCAAGAAGTCCGCGCAAGCACGGAAGACCTCGAGAATCTGCTCGGACCGGAGTGGAACATCCTTCACGACGCGGCGACCGCAAAGGGCCGCGCCGGCGTGGCCATCGCGAGCCGAGGCAAGGCGGACATTCACAGGGTCGAGCTTGGCGAAGACGGCTTCGACAGCGCCGGCCGGTGGCTCGAGGCCGACTACCGGGTCGGCGACCAGATCATCACCGTGGTGAGCACCTATGTGCACTCCGGCGACGCTGACACCCCGAAGCAGGTCGAGAAGTACAAATTCCTCGACGCGATGGCCGCCCGCCTGCCCGAGCTGCAGTCCCACTCCGGGCTCGCCCTGGTGCTCGGTGACCTCAACGTGAGTCACCGCGAGATCGACATTCGCAATT
Organism: Microbacteriaceae bacterium; assembly: GCA_030840185.1. GTDB lineage: Bacteria > Actinomycetota > Actinomycetes > Actinomycetales > Microbacteriaceae > Lacisediminihabitans. The sequence goes on from JAUZFY010000042.1 coordinate 2,640, forward strand.
GGAAGGGCAATCGCAAGAACGCAGGATTCCTGCCCGAGGAGCGAGCCTATTTCGACCGGTTCTTCGGCCCGCTCGGCGAGACCGTGGAGGGTGTCGACGGGTCGACGGGCACGGGCCTCGGCTGGGTCGATGTCGGCCGCACCTGGGCCGGCGAGGTCGACGGACCGTACACCTGGTGGTCGCAACGCGGCAAGGCATTCGATACCGACACCGGCTGGCGGCTCGACTACCACGTTGCCACACCGGCCCTCGCCGCAACCGTGAAGAACTACGCCGTCGACCGGGCGTCCGCATGGGACACCCGATGGTCGGATCACTCTCCGGTCGTTGTCGACTACCTCATCTGAGCCTCCCCGCCCTCATCTGCCTGTCCCGCCGCACTCTGCCTGTCCCGCCGCCCACCGGACTTCGCCGGCGGTCGGCCGTGCGCGTTCCGAGCCAAAACTGAAAGACTGACGTCATGAGTTCCAAGCCCCGCCTCTTTTCCGGCATGCAACCGTCCGCCGATTCCCTACACATCGGCAACTACATCGGCGCGTTGCTGCAGTGGAAAGATCTGCAGCTCTCGCACGAGGCGCTGTTCTGCATCGTCGACCTGCACGCCCTGACGGTGCCGCAGGATCCGGTGTTGCTGCGCGAGAACACCCGCCGCACCGCCGCGCAGTACATCGCCGCCGGCATCGATCCGCAGCTCTCGACCCTGTTCGTGCAGTCCCATGTCGCCGCGCATCCGCAGCTCGCCTGGGTGCTCAACACGATCACCGGGTTCGGTGAGGCCAGCCGCATGACCCAGTTCAAAGACAAGGCGTCGAAGCAGGGAGCGGATGCCGCCTCGCTCGGGCTCTTTGCCTACCCGACGCTCATGGCCGCCGACATTCTGCTGTACAACGCCGTCGCCGTGCCAGTCGGAGACGACCAGCGGCAGCACGTCGAACTCACGCGCGACTTGGCCACCCGGTTCAACAGCCGATTCGGGCCGACGTTCGCCGTGCCGGAGGCGCTCATCCTCAAGGAAACCGCGCGCATCTACGACCTGCAAAACCCGACGTCGAAGATGAGCAAGTCGGCGTCATCCGGCACCGGCGTGGTGTGGTTGCTCGATGAGCCGTCGGTCACGGCCAAGAAAATCAGGTCGGCCGTAACGGATGCCGGGCGCCAGGTGCGCTTCGACCAAGCCGAGAAGGCTGGGGTCTCCAACCTGCTTTCGATCTTCTCTGTGCTCACCGATCGGACTGTTGTCTCGCTCGAAGCGGACTACGACGGTCGAGGCTACGGGGACTTCAAAAAGGACCTGGCCGACGCCGTCGTGGAGACGTTCGCGCCGATTCGTGCCCGCACCCTGGAGTTGCTCGCCGACCCCGCCGAGTTGGACCGGGTGCTCGCGCTAAACGCCGATCGCGCAGCGGAGATCGCGAACGCCACCCTGGCCACCGTCTACGACAGGGTCGGGCTTCTGCCGAGGAGATGACCATGGAGCCGTTCGTCATCGAGACCGATCGCCTCGTGCTCGATCTGCCGATCCCGACCGACCGGGACCGCGTGATCGAATACTGTCGCGACCCGCTGTTCGAACGCTTCCTGACCCTGCCGTGGCCGTACGAACCGCGCCACGCCGACTTTTTCTTGGAGACCTTCGTGCCGAAAGGCTGGGCGAGGGGAAACGAACTCACCTGGGCGATCAGGCTGGAGAGCGGCGGTCCGCTGCTCGGCATCATCGGCTGGCGGCGGGATCACGGTGATCTCGGCTTCTGGCTCGGGTCGCCGCACCGCGGCTACGGATACATGACCGAGGCGACCATCGCGGTCACCGATCGGCTCATCCGGGAGCTCGACCTCGGCGAGGTGGCGTGGGAATGTGTGGCCGGCAATGCTGCGTCGGCGTCGGTCGCCCGCAAGGCCGGATTCGCCTACAGCGGTGAAGCGCCGACGCGATTGGCGTTCCGTGACGGATCCCACCCGTTGTCCTGGCACGGCGTGTTCGGTGCCAACGACGATCACTCGCCCAAATCCGGGTGGCCGGCATGAGCGGCGCGAGCGTTGTGCTCTTTGACCTGGATGACACGCTATTTGCGCACCGGGCGGCGGTGGCCCTCGCCGTGACGGCGCACCGCCACAATCTCGGCGGAACGCTCGCCGATGCGGATGACACGGCCGAGGTTGAACGTTGGCGGCTCCTGGAGGAGCTGCACTATCACCGCTACCTTGCTGGCGAGGTGGACTATCTGGCTCAGCGGCGCGCTCGTGCCCGGGACTTCGTGGCCCCATTCGATCTCGATCTTGCCGACGACGCGCACGCCGACCGCTGGTTCGACGAATATCGCATCGAGTACGAACGCTCCTGGGCGTTGCACGACGACGCGATCCCCTGCCTCGAGCAGTTGCGCGCCGAGGGGCGAAGAATCGGCATCATCACCAACGGCGACCTCGCCTTTCAACAGTCCAAGGTCAAGCGGGTGGGGTTGGCGCCCCTCGTCGAGCGCGTGATCGCCTCCGGGGACCTGGGCGTCGCAAAGCCCGACCGGAGAATTTTCGAGCACGCCTGCCAGATGTTCGGGGTTGCGCCCGCCGACGCCGTGTACGTCGGCGACCGACTGGCCACGGACGCCATCGGCGCCGCCGAGGCCGGACTCATCGGCGTGTGGCTCGACCGCCCTCGCGCGGCCACCGACGCTCAGCGTGAGTTGGCCGCGGCATCCGCAGTCCTGGTCATCGACTCGCTCGAGGCGCTTCCCGCGCTGCTGGCCGGCTCGCAATGATTCGCTGCGAGTCGTCGGGAATACCTGCTTCATGAACGCGTTGACTAGACTCGTACGAAGTAAGAACGTGCTCCGGGGTCGGTGAAAGTCCGAACCGGCGGTGATAGTCCGCGACCCGCTGTCTTTGAGTTTCGATCCCGAGGCGAGAAGCGGCGGTTGACTCGGTGAAATTCCGAGACCGACGGTAATGAGATCGCAAGGTTTCTCAGTCCGGATGAGAGGAAGCACGCGCGCCACCCCTCGGGTTGGCGCGGTCGGTTTCGGCGAATGCCGGGGCCGCATCCCGGATGTCGCGTCTTCAGACCAAGAAGATTGAAGAACACCGGATGACCGTCGACTTAGAGCCGCTGATGCGCCACGCGCTCTCCCTTGCGGCCAACGGACCTTCGGTCGGAGTAAACCCACAGGTCGGGGCAGTTCTGGTCGACGACGACGGATCCGTTGTCGCCGAGGGATGGCACCGGGGCGTCGGCACACCTCACGCGGAGGTGGATGCCCTGTCGAAACTGCCGCTCAACCCGGTCACCGGATCGCCGGACGCCCGCGGGCTGACGGCTGTCGTGAGCCTCGAGCCCTGCAATCACACCGGCCACACCGGCCCGTGTTCCGTCGCGCTCGTCGACAGCGGAGTGACCCGCGTCGTCTACGCCGTTAACGACCCTGGCGAGCATTCCGGTGGCGGGGCCGAGCGGCTTCGAGCGGCCGGGGTTGCGGTCGTGGCCGGCGTGCTCGCCGACGAGGCATCCGAGGCCATGCGAGTCTGGCTCACCGCCACCCGAGAGCGTCGCCCGTTTGTCTCGGTGAAGTGGGCGTCGAGCCTCGACGGTCGCGCCGCAGCGGCCGATGGCTCGAGCAAGTGGATCACCGGCGCCGCAGCACGCCAGCGCGTTCACGAGCAGCGCGAGCAGTCCGATGCGATCATCGTCGGAACCGGAACGGTGATCGCGGATGATCCGTCCCTCACCGCCCGCGGCGACGCCGGCGAATTCATGCCCCATCAGCCCATCCCTGTCGTGGTGGGTGAGCGCGAGATTCCGGCTACCGCCCGGATCTTCGCCCACCCGCAGCCGCCGATTCTCACCGGGAGCCGTGATCTGCCGGCCACCCTCCGGGTGCTATTCGAACGCGGCATCCGGCATGTCTTCGTTGAGGGCGGCCCGACCCTCGCGGGCGCGTTCATCGCCGCCGGACTCGTTGACGAGTATCTGGTTTACCTCGCCCCAGCGCTGCTCGGCGGCGGA
>JAUZFY010000047.1 GCA_030840185.1 Microbacteriaceae bacterium
TTGTTGAGCACTGTGGCGGTCCCGACCCCTTGGGAAATGGGCCGGGCGTAGTCCGCACCGAACCGAGGCACATACATGACGGCGAATTGGATAGCATCGCCCGGTGCAACCGCTACCACCGGATCCCCGAAGCTGATCTTGGTCGTTGGCGGCGCCGTGGCCGGAGCGTGGACAGGCGCTGAGCCGCGCAAATTATGCGAAAGTGCAACCCCGGCGGTGTTCTGTCCTGCCCCCACGACAAGGTCGTTGAGCCAGAGCTGCCAGCCGAGGAAGAGAAAGACGAGGACTCCGCCGGTGATGAGCAGTTCACCGATGACCCCCACGACGCTGAGCCGACGCGGCGGCCCTGAGGCGGCGCGCACGATGCGGTTCCGCCGCGTAGCCATCATGACCCTGATTCTAGGCGTTCGACCCTAAAGGCGGGCTCGGCTGCCCCGGGCATCCGCCTGCGCTCCGCCACGGCTGCTTCGCGCGACTCCCGAGGGGACATCATCGGCTGGTCCTGGGCCCAATCAGCGACCAAAGTTGCCCCCTGAGGCCGGATTCGCGCGCAGACGGTGACCCGGGCGCGCGCGGACCCTGACGCCGGATGCGGGTACAGAAGTTACGCACTAGACGCGAGCAGCCCCTGCAGAGCTGTCCGGGAAGGGGCCGCCCGGGAGCCGCACTGGCTTTCACGCTACAATTCCGGCATGGCTAGATCGAACCCGCGCACGAAAGCCCTTGCCCCCCAGGAGAACCGGACCGGGGACGACGCGCCCAATCCCGTGTGGTTCAAGCCGATCATGTTCGGCCTGATGCTGATTGGTCTAGCTTGGATCATCGTGTTCTACGTGAGCCAGAACGCGCTGCCCGTTCCCCAGCTTGGGCAGTGGAACATTCTGGTCGGGTTCGGAATCCTGTTCATCGGATTCCTCATGACCACCCGCTGGCGCTAAGCCCGTATCCCCTGCCTGGGGCAATTACACCGGTGTAATTATCCCCATGTGGAAAGCCTGTGGATAACTTCCGATCAGGCCACGCCCGCCACTCCGGCCACGGTGAGCGCAATCAGGGCGGCTGCGGTGCCGCCAAGGGCTAACCACTGAACCGTGCGCTGCGATCGGTTTCTTGTGCGGACGAAGATGAATCCGACCAGTGCGCCAACAATCAAGCCGCCGACGTGCGCCTGCCAGGCAATCCCTGGAACTACGAACCCGATCACGAGGTTGAGCACGATCACGACGATCAGCTGCCGGCTCGAGCCGCCCAGGTGTCGTTGGATCACGAAGAAGGCGCCGAGCAGCCCGAAGATGGCCCCCGAAGCTCCTGCGACGGCGATGGTGGGCGCCACGAGCAGCACCGCCACCGACCCGCCGAATCCCGCGAGTAGGAACAGGGCTGCGAACCGCCACCGTCCAAGCATCGACTCGAGCAGTGGCCCGAAAACATACACCGAGTACATGTTGAACAGCAGGTGCAGGATCGACAGGTGAACGAAGATCGAGGTGATCATTCGCCATGGTTCGGTGGCGGCAAAACCGCCCTGGAATGCGAGCGCCTGGAAGATCGGACCGAAGGTCCCGGTGAACAGCTGCAACAGGAAGACGAGGGTGCAGAGCGCGATGATGCCATAGGTCACCACGGGCGAATCGCTTCGTCCGGCGCGACGCAGTGCCGTCACCACGGCCGGTCGGGCTCTCGGCGTGCTCTGCCGCGCTTCCCGGACACACTCGGGGCAGTGGACACCAACGGCCGCCGGAGTTTGGCACTCCGGGCAAATCGTCCTGCCACACCGCTGGCAGAGCACGAAGCTCTGGCGATCAGGATGCCGGTAACAGTAGTTGGCTGAATCCGTCGGTCCCTGGCTCACTGTTGCATCACGCGGGTCAGACCTCTTCGATGGTTACGGAGTTGATGGTGACGTCTTGCTTGGGACGATCGCGGGAGTCCTTTTCGACGGCCTCGATCTTCTTAACCACATCACGCGACGCCTCGTCGGCTACCTCGCCAAAGATGGTGTGCTTGCCCTGAAGCCAGGTGGTCGGAACGGTGGTGATAAAGAACTGCGACCCGTTGGTGCCGCGGCCACCCTGGGTGCCAGCGTTTGCCATCGCAAGGAGGTACGGCTTGGTGAAGGTCAGTTCCGGGCTGATTTCGTCGTCAAACTGGTAGCCGGGTCCACCGGTTCCCTGGCCAAGTGGGTCGCCGCCCTGGATCATGAAGTCGTCAATGATCCGGTGGAACACCACCCCGTCGTACAGCTTGTCCTTGGACACCTTCCCGGTGGCGGGATGCGTCCACTCGACTTCACCGGTGGCGAGGCCGACGAAGTTGTTCACGGTCTTCGGCGCGTGGTTTCCAAAGAGGTTGACCTTGATATCGCCCAAAGTGGTGTGGAAGGTGGCTACGTGGGTGTGCGTTGACATAGGGCCATTCTTCCACAGCATTACCTAGCGTTCGGGGTTCACTCAGTCAACGGGCTTTGTGCGGCCAGAGGTGCGTGCAAAGATGTAAGGATTCTCCGTTCCGACCACTGGAGGTTCCGCATGGCTCTGTCACGTAAGCGCGAGAAAGAACTGAAGCGCCTTCGGGAGGCGGCATTCGAACTCTGGGACGACCAAAAGGATGTTCTCGAGCACGCGCAACACGTGGTTCGGGAGGCAAGCCGTCAGGCCGCGCAATTGAGCCGAGAGGAAGTCGCGCCCCGCGTGCGCGAAGCCATCGACCACAACGTGCGCCCCGCGGTGGCCACCGGGCTTGCCGCCGGCCGCACCGTCGCCGACACGGCACGGGACAAGATTCAGCGCGAGGTACTTCCCGCCGTGTCATCCGCAATCGCGTCGGCCCTCGCTGTGCTCGAAGTCTCGAAGGATCCGCGGGTACGTGAGGCGCTTGGTCGGGTTCGCGAGGTCAGTGGCCGGCTAGCCCCGAAGGTCGCGGTCGAACCGCCGAAGAGCGCCGGACCCGGTCGGTACATTCTGGTCGGAGTTGCCATCGTCGCCGCAGCCGGAGTGGCATACGCCGCGTGGCAGACCCTGCGCGCCGACGACGAGCTGTGGGTCAGCGACGATGAAGCCGACGAGATTGTTGTGGCGGCCGTGGAGCCGGAGCCCACCCCTCCGCCGGCTGGCGACTCGAGCGTTAGCTGAACCGGGCGGTTTCCGCTCTCAGCTCTCCGAGCTCGCGATAGAGCGAGATCCCCAGGTCGACGAGCCCGACGCGCTTAAGTGATTTGACGGCCCCGAGCTTCACCCACCGGGCCCGGTCGGTGCTTCCGTCGACCTCGTTCTGCAGCTCGCCGGATTCGATGCGTGCCGAATAGATGATCCGCAGGGCGTGCAGCGGGGGCAGGTCGGGGGCGAAGCGGTCCTTCGCACTGATGACGTGTGAGTCCACGCCAAGCAGCGGGCCAAGCACGGCCGTGTATCCGGTCTCCTCAAGGATCTCCCGGCGGGCAGCATCCGCGGGATCCTCTCCCGGGTCTATGCCGCCCCCGGGCAGTGTCCAGCCGGAGCGTCCGGACTGGCGCCAGTGCGCGAGCAGAATCTGGCCATCCGCGACGATGACACCGTAGCTAGCCACTCGGAGGTCCATGGGTTATACCGTAGCGACTCGCACAAGAGCGCTGAACCACGAGGACTTCCGGAGTGGCCGGTGTTGATGTGGAGACGAGGGGAATCGAACCCCTAACCCCCGCCTTGCAAAGGCGGTGCTCTGCCAATTGAGCTACGTCCCCGCGCCACGGGAATCCTTGAGTGGATCCCGAGTGGGGATACCAGGACTTGAACCTGGGACCTCTTCGTTATCAGCGAAGCGCTCTAACCGCCTGAGCTATATCCCCGTGGGCAGATACGAGAGTATCGCACCTGCGGTGTTTCACCGAATCGAGAACCGCTCACCCATTTGAGTGAAACCGGTGACCGGTCCTCGCACGCCGGATCGTCCTCAGTTGTTGGTGAAACCGACGAGCAGGCCGCCGGTAATCCGCACGCTGAAGTTGTACAGCATCGCTGTGATTGCGCCGAGAGCGGTGCCCACGACGGTGTTCAAGAGCGCAACGACCAACGCGAACAGGCCGACCTGGCCCAACGAGAAGCTCTGGGTGACACTGAACGCGGGATCGTTGAGGATGTCACGCAGCAGCACATTCAACTTTCCGAAGATGCCGGTGCTGTCGAGGACGACCCAGACGAGCATGCTCGCAACGATCATGATGATGCCGAGCGTCAGCGCGATCAGAAAGGAGAGCTTCACCGCCGACCAGAAGTCGATGTAGACCAGCTTGAGGCGAACCTGCTTGGTTGCGGTGGCTCGCTGCGATTTTCGCTGGAGCTTTTCGGCGACGCTACTCATCTACTGATTCGTCCTTCCCGGTCTGGGTTTCCTCGGTCGCAGGCTCCACGGCGGGAGCATCCAGGCCTTCGGATTCCAGATTGCGTTCACTGTTTTTCGCGACTTCAATGATCTTGTCGTCCTCCGCAAAGCGGGCGAAGACAACACCCATGGTGTCCCGGCCCTTGGCCGGAACCTCGGCGACAGACGAGCGTACCACCTTGCCGCTGGCTAGAACCACAAGCACCTCGTCGTCGTCACCGACGATCAACGCGCCAGCGAGATCCCCGCGGGACTCCGCAAGCTTTGCCACCTTGATGCCGAGTCCGCCGCGGTTTTGGACGCGATACTGGTCAACCGAGGTGCGCTTGGCGTATCCACCCTCGGTAACGATGAACACGTAACCCTCGTCCGACACGACGGACGCGTCGAGCAGGGTGTCGTCGTCGCGGAAGTGCATTCCAATGACCCCGGAGGTGGCGCGCCCCATTGGGCGCAGGGCCTCATCGGATGCTGTGAATCGAATGGACATGCCCTTGCGGGAGACCAACAGCAGGTCGGAGTCCTCCTCGACCAGCATCGCGGAAACCAGCTCGTCCTCCTCGCGGAGGTTGATCGCGATGATTCCGCCTGACCGGTTGGTGTCGTATTCGGAGAGCAACGTCTTTTTCACCAGACCGCCGCGGGTTGCGAGGGCAAGATACTTGGCGACGGCATAGTCCCGGATGTCGAGAATCTGGGCGATCTCCTCGTCGGCCTGGAGCGCGAGGAGGTTCGCAACGTGCTGGCCCTTGGTATCGCGGCCGCCCTCCTGCACCTCGTACGCCTTGGCGCGGTAGACCCGCCCCTTATTGGTGAAGAACAGGAGCCAGTGGTGAGTCGTCGTGACGAAGAAGTGCTCCACGACGTCATCCGCCCGCAGCTGGGCGCCCTTGACGCCCTTGCCGCCACGGTGCTGTGTGCGGTAGTTGTCGCTGCGGGTGCGCTTGATATAGCCGCCGCGCGTGACGGTGATCACCATCTCCTCCTCGGGGATGAGGTCTTCCACGTTCATGTCCCCGTCGAAACCAAACATGATCTCGGTGCGGCGCTCGTCACCGTACTTGGCGATGAGCTCGGTGAGCTCGTCGCTCACGATGTCGCGCTGACGCTGCGGGCTGTCGAGAATCGCCAGATAGGCGGCGATTTCGAGTTCGATGCGCTCGTTCTCTTCGACGATTTTCTGTCGCTCGAGGGCCGCGAGCCGGCGAAGCTGCATCTCGAGGATGGCGCGGGCCTGCTGCTCGTCGATCTCGAGCAGCGCGATCAGCCCATCGCGCGCGTCCTCGACTGTCGCGGAGCGCCGGATGAGGGCAATGACCTCATCGAGCGCGTCGAGGGCCTTCAGATAGCCGCGCAGGATGTGAGCGCGTTCCTCGGCACGACGCAACCGGAACTTGGTCCGCCGGACGATGACGTCGATCTGGTGATCCGCCCAGGCGGTGATGAATCCGTCGATGGCGAGCGTGCGCGGAATTCCATCGACGATCGCCAGCATGTTGGCGCCGAAGTTCTCCTGCAGTTGAGTGTGCTTGTACAGGTTGTTCAGCACGACCTTGGCAACGGCGTCACGCTTGAGCACGATGACGAGTCGCTGGCCGGTGCGGCCGGAGGTCTCGTCCCGAATGTCGGCGATGCCGGAGATCTTGCCTTCCTTGACCAGTTCGGCGATCTTCAGCGCGAGGTTGTCGGGGTTGACCTGGTAGGGGAGTTCGGTCACGACCAGGCAGGTGCGTCCCTGCAGCTCCTCCACGTTGACAACCGCGCGCATGGTGATCGACCCACGGCCGGTGCGGTACGCGTCCTGAATGCCCTTGAGCCCCAGAATCTGGGCCCCGGTGGGGAAGTCCGGTCCCTTGATGCGCTGGATGAGCGCCTCGACCAATTCCTCCTGGCTGGCATCCGGGTTCG
>JAUZFY010000226.1 GCA_030840185.1 Microbacteriaceae bacterium
TCTGCGCGATCACCGTGCTGATCGTGCTCCTGGTGTTACTGCCGACAATGATTCTGGTCGAACTCAAGTTTCCCAAATACCGACGGGTGCTCGAGTTCGTCTGCATCATTCCGATCACCATCCCTTCCATAGTTCTCGTGGTCGGCTTCGTCCCCGTCTACTCGGTGGTCGCGTCGGTCTTCGGCAGCAACCCGTGGACGCTCGCCTTCGCAGTCGGCGTGATCGTGCTGCCGTACGCCTACCGGCCGATCGCGGCGAATCTCGCCGCGCTCGATGTCGTGATTCTCAGCGAGGCGAGCAGATCGCTCGGCGCCGGTTGGCTCAGCCTGATAGTCAGGATCCTCCTGCCGAATCTCCGCCGGGGAATCTTCGCGTCCTGCTTCATCACCATTGCCGTGGTGCTCGGCGAATACACCATCGCCTCGTTCCTCAGCCAGAACACGTTCCAGACGGCGCTGCTGCTTCTTCAGCACACCGACCCCTACGTTGCGGTGATCTTCGCCTTGTTTGCGCTCGCCTTCGTCTTCGTTCTTCTCATTCTCATTGGTCGTCTCGGCACGTCGAGGCGCAATCGGAGGTCAGCATGACAACCACACTCTCCGCTCACCCCGCGGAATCTCTCGCGGATAAGGGCGCCACCGTCGAGCTCGTCGACGTGGTCAAGGACTACGCCGGACACCGCGCACTCACCGGAGTCAGCCTCACCATGGCCCCCGGCGAATTCATCGCGCTGCTCGGGCCGTCCGGTTGCGGCAAGACGACGGTGCTTCGCGCGCTCTCCGGGCTCGAGCAGGTGAACGGCGGGCGCATCCTGATCGACGGTGTCGACGTGGTCAACACCCCTGTGAACAAGCGCGACATTGGCATGGTCTTCCAGTCTTATTCACTCTTCCCCCACATGACCGTTCTGCAGAACGTCGAATTCGGTCTGCAAATGCGCAAGGTGGATGCGGCGAGTCGCCGCCTCCGCGCGAACGAGGCGCTCGAGATGGTCGGGCTCGGTGAGCTCGGTTCCCGTTACGCTCACCAGCTCTCCGGCGGCCAGCAGCAGCGTGTGGCCCTCGCCCGTGCTCTCGTCACTCGCCCCCGAGTGCTGCTGCTCGATGAGCCGCTCTCCGCTCTCGACGCGAAGGTGCGCGTGCAGCTTCGGGACGAGATTCGTCGCATCCAGACCGATCTCGGCATCACGACGCTCTTCGTGACCCACGATCAGGAGGAGGCGCTCGCCGTCGCCGACCGGGTCGCGGTGATGAACGCGGGCAACATCGAACAGATCGGCACGCCTGAGGAGCTCTACCTCAACCCCGCAACGTCGTTCGTGGCCGACTTCATCGGGCTCAGCAACCAACTCGACGGGGAGTTGGACACCGACACGGGGACTATCGCGATCTACGGCCACGAACTGTCCGCCCTCGGAGCCGGACACGCCGGTGGCCCGGTCACCGCGTACGTGCGACCCGAGGACATCGAACTCGCCGACGACGGCATCCCCGGCACGGTGGTGTCGACGAGCTTCCTCGGATCGGTGCGTCGCACAACCGTCCGCCTCGGTGACGGCACGCTCGTCGCCGTGCAACATGACGTCTCCGCTCGCCCGCAGCCGGGTGACGGCGTGCATGTGAGGCTGAAGGGGCGCCCGGCGTCGGCCCGTCCGCGCGCCTCCTGATTGCATACCGCACCGCGCATGAGCGCCGACGTAGACTGACCGAGTGATTATCGGATCGCGAAAGACACCGCCGGTAGTACCGGTCCGTCAGGAAGCGGACGCCCCGGTTCCCCCCGCAATCCGGATCGCCGGCGCCTGGTCGTGGCGGATTCTCGGCATTGCCGGCGTCGTCTGGCTGTTCATCTGGCTCATCATCACACTGCGCGAGATCGTGGTCCCGTTCATGGTGGCGATCCTCATCGCCGCGCTTCTCGTGCCCCTTGTGAACTTCCTTTTGCGTCATCGCTGGCCGAAATGGGCTGCCGTTGCGCTCGCGGAGATCGGCTTGCTCGCGATCGTCACCGGACTCATCCTCCTCGTCGTGTTCCAGGTACGCGCGGGATTTCCTGACCTCCAGCGGCAGAGCGTTCAGGCGTACGCCAATCTCAAGCAATACCTCCTCGCCTCGCCGCTTCACCTGACCGATGCCGACATCAACAACTACCTAGGGCAGGCCGTGGCAAACATCCAGAAGGACAGTCAAGCCCTCGTCTCCGGAGTGGTTTCGGTCGGATCCTCGGCGGGGCGCTTCCTCGCCGGAGTTCTGCTCACCCTATTTGCAACCCTCTTCATGCTGATCGACGGGAGAGGAATCTGGCACTGGGTGGTGCGACTGTTCCCGCGCAACTCTCGGGTCGCGATCAACGGATCCGGTCAGGCCGGATGGGTCACCCTCACCAACTTCGTGCGAGTCCAGATCTTCGTCGCGTTCGTCGACGCCGTCGGCATTGGACTCGGCGCTTACATCCTCGGCCTGTTCTTCGGCGGATTTCCGCTTGTCATTCCCATTGCGATCGCAGTCTTCCTCGGCTCATTCATCCCAGTGGTCGGTGCTGTTCTGACGGGAGTGCTCGCGGTGTTCGTCGCTCTGGTCTACCTCAATCCGTTAGCTGCGCTCATCATGCTCGGGATCGTCATCCTCGTGCAGCAGATCGAGGGACACGTCCTGCAGCCGTTCATCATGGGCGGGGCGGTCAAGGTTCACCCGCTCGCCGTAGTCTTCGCCGTGGCTGCCGGCGGCTTCCTCGCCGGAATCCCCGGGGCGCTGTTCGCCGTTCCGGTCATCGCGACCCTCAACGTGATGGTCAGCTACATCGCGAGCGGCCAATGGAGAACCGAACCGAACCCGGACCTGAAGGACGCACTACGGAATGCCTGAACTGACTCTCGCCGGCCCCACGCTTGCCGAATTCGAACGGGCGCGCGTCGTTGTGTCCCAGGTCGCCGAGGTGACCCCGATGGAGAGTTCGCGGTTCCTCGCCGACCTCCTCGGCGCCCCGGTCTACCTCAAGTGCGAGAATCTGCAGCGAACCGGCTCCTACAAGATCCGGGGTGGATTCAACCGCATCTCGCAGCTGACGGACGAGGAGAAGTCGCGCGGTGTCGTGGCTGCCTCGGCCGGAAACCATGCACAGGGTGTCGCGTTCGCCGCCCGGGAGCTTGGCATCGCGGCAACCATCTTCATGCCCGTCGGTGTGGCGCTGCCTAAGCTTCAGGCGACCCGCCACTACGGCGCGGAAGTCGTCTTACGCGGCCATTCCGTCGACGAGGCGCTGCGCACGGCGGCCGAGTTTGCGGCAACGACCGGCGCCGTGTTCATCCCACCGTTCGATCACCCGGATGTCGTGGCGGGCCAGGGAACGCTCGGACTCGAAATTCTCGACCAGGTTCCCGACCTGCAGACTGTAATAGTGCCGATCGGCGGTGGGGGACTCATCTCCGGCGTCGCAAGCGCACTCAAGCAGAAATTCGCCCGGGACGGGAGGATCGTACGCATCATCGGTGTGCAGGCCGAGAACGCCGCCCCCTATCCGATCTCGCTGCGTAACGGTGTGTCGACGGAGATTACGATCTCGCCGACCATCGCCGACGGAATCGCGGTCAACAAACCCGGCCTCCTCAACTTCGAGATCGTGCAGCAGGCCGTTGATGAAGTCATCACCGTCTCCGATGACGACATCGCCCGGGCCATGCTCGTGCTGCTCGAGCGTGCGAAACTCGTTGTCGAACCTGCGGGAGCCGTTTCGGTCGCCGCGATCTTGACCGGGCAGATCTCGAGCACCGGGCCGACGGTCGCGATCCTCAGCGGCGGCAACATCGACCCGCTAGTCATGGAGCGCGTGATCTCCCGCGGGCTAGCCGCGTCCGACCGCTACCTCAAACTTCGGCTGATGCTTCCGGATCGACCGGGGCAACTCGCGCGCATCGCAGAACTCATTTCCGAGGCGAACGCCAACGTCGTCGAGGTTCTCCACACCAGACACGGTCGAAACGCGCTCATCAGCGACGTCGAGATCGAGCTGAGCATCGAGACGCGCGGTCCCGAGCACGTTCAACGCGTGCTCCGACATCTCATCGATGCCGGGTACGAGCCGCGGGTCGACTTTTAGCCGCTGTCATCCGGTCAGGGGACGTAGGTCTCCACCTTGTCGATCTGTACGGTGATCTCCTTACCGTTCGGGGCGGTGTAGGACACCGTTTCGCCTACCTCGTGACCGAGGATCGCTCCACCGAGCGGGCTGCCTTCGCTGTACACGTCGAGATCGCTGTCTTCGCCGACGATCTCGCGACTTCCCAGAAGGAAGACGCTCTCGTCGCCGAGGATGCGGGCCGTGATGACTGTTCCGGACTGCACGACCCCCGTGCTCTCCGGTGCCGCCCCGACCTTGGCGTGGCGCAAGAGCTCCGTGAGAACGCGGATGCGGGCCTCCATCTTGCCCTGCTCCTCCTTGGCCGCGTGGTAGCCGCCGTTCTCTTTGAGGTCGCCTTCTTCGCGCGCCGACTCGATCTTCTTCGCGATTTCTATTCTGCCGACGCCAGAGAGTTGCTCCAGTTCTGCGCTGCGACGGTCGAAAGCTTCCTGAGTCAGCCAGGTTTCATTGGTTTCGGTGGACACGTGTGCTCCTCGCGGATATACCCCGGGTGGACGAGCCGCCTTGGTGCGGGCGGCGCGGATGCGGATAAAACAAATGAGACCGGCCGCACGGCCGGTCTCTAGTTCACTGAGGCAAGTTTAGGTCAGCCAACAACTGTAGATCAACCCGGTGACACCGCGTTCAGAGCTGAGTACGACGTGGGTGTGTGCCGTAGTGGAGCGCGTAGAGGCGGGGATTTTCACAATGCGCCACCCAACGATCGCGTGCGCCGCATTCTGCACCTGCAGGGCACAGCTTGCCGTGTCGCCCGGCGGCATGGAGACCTGATAGCTGATGCTCACGCTCCGGTCGCTGAGGATGGTCGCGCCGCCATTGACGGCGTCCACGGTGCCGCT
>JAUZFY010000058.1 GCA_030840185.1 Microbacteriaceae bacterium
GCCGGTGAGCGCCGAGCTGTTCCTCGCCGCAGCCTCGGCGGTACGTCGAGACCGGGAGTTCGCAGCCCTTCAGCTCGAGGCCACACGGCTCGAGACCCTTCGCCCCGCGCTCGAGTCCGTGCCGCACGGGTTTCCGGAGCGCTAAGCGCCGGCCTCCGCGCCTAACGCCAGTACGGGTCGGTGATCAATTTGGTGCCCCAGTGTCGCCGAATCAGCTCGAGTTCGGTGGTGTCGACGGTCGCGACCCTGGTCTTCGATTCGAAATGGATGAGCCGTGCGTGCGGCGTCCAGATGATGCTCGCACCCGTCGCCCGAATCTTCAGGGCCAGATCGACGTCGTTGTAGTTTCCCGGATACTCGGTGGACAACCCGCCGACGCTCCAGAATGTGTCCGCCGACAGCATCGCGCACGCCCCGGTTACACCGGAGACCTCGCGATCGACCGTTAGCGAATCGAGCGCGTCGTCGCGGTCGACCTCCCATTTGAACGCGATGTGCCCGGCCCAACTCGCGCTGTACATGTGCCCGCCGTGCTGAACGGACCCGTCCTCGAAGTACAGCAGCGCGCCGACCATGCCGACGCCGGGCTGTTGAGCGAGCCCGAGCATCGCCTCGAGCCAGTCCGGGCTGATCAGTTCGACGTCGTCGTTGAGCAGCACGAGATACTCACCCAGCGCGTGCACGGCACCGCGATTGATCTTTCCCGAGAAGTTGAACGGTCCCGTCCACCGCACAAGGCGCACGCGATTCCCCGCGATCTCGATCAGTTCGTCCACCACCGCCTGCGGCATCACGTCGTCGGCGACGATCACGAACTCGATCGACGGGTAGGTCGATCGAGCGGCGATCCCCCGCACCGCGTCGACTACGAGAGTGCGCTCGGAACCGCCAATGACGGCGCGTCCACCGCGCGTGGGAATGATGATCGAGACAAGCGGGGTGGCGCGCAGCGGATAGCGGATGCCTTCATCTGTCAGCTCCGCTTCGATGCCGAGCGCGTTGAGGTGCCGTTGTGCTGCCGCGAGATGAGCGACCGTACGGTGAGCCGCGTGTCGGCGCATCACGTCTCGCGGTTCGATCGACGCCTCGGTCAGCACCTCCGGGATGGCGAGTACCCGGTCCGCGCGGGTCCCGAGTCGAAGCGCGGCGTCGTACGGGTGCGCCCCGCGGGTCCCCGGTTGGAACCCGCCGGCGGCCCGGAGGGCGTCGATTCGTGCCCCGCGGAAGTCCCCGAGGTAGTCCTGCGAACGCAGCCGAATCGGCGACAGCGCCGGTCGGCGAACGACGGTGTCAGCGTCAACCGAGGCAATGCGGGAGTCGCCGTAGAACAGGTCGACGTCAAATCGGTTCAGTGTCGGCTCCACGATCTCGAGCGCGCCGGGGACAAGAACGCTCGACGCGTCCAGCCAGGCGAGCCAGGTCGCCGTCGCGGCGGCGAGCAGGTCGTTGAGGACGACGGAGTCCTCGGCCGGAAGGACGACCACTCGGGCCGGAGTCGCGGATTCGCTGGCTACCGACTGAAGATCGCCGGCGGCAGCGGCATCGGCGAGAACGACGATCTCCCGAAACGGGGGGTCTTGCCGAATTGCCGATCGGAGGGCGGCAATGATGGCGGGAACCGGATGCGCGGAGCCGTCGATCCAGAGCGCCACTATCGATTCATGACGCGTCGGTTTGTGACGCACCGGTTTGTGACTCATTGACCGCGGGGGCGACGGATGGCCCGCTGGATGACCCGCACCGGGATCGTCACCACGCGACCCACCCGCCAGGGCAGGGATCGACGCAGCGCGAGAAGCTGCTGTTCGGCGCTCAACTGTTCGGTCGGAGTGAGTTGCCGAGTCAGCGTGACCTGGGCAAGTTCCGCCTCGAGGCTCTTCACCCGGTTGACCAGTTCCAGCTGGCCCTCGAGGGAAAGCAAGCGACCGGACACCATCGTCTGGTCCTCGGGCCCGGTCCAGCCGGACGTGCCCGGCTGGTGCGCCGACTCCGAGTCCGGTTGCGCCGCCGGTGATACCCCACCGTTCTGTTCGGTCACAGTGCCCCGCTTCTTCCCTGGTTGATTCGCCGCCCCCACTGTAACGCCCGGTTGGCGCCTCTCCGTGAGGCCTCGATAATGGGGTGTGCCAGATACGCAGCCGAACGGCGTCACCGGGGTCATCGCGATCGTTCCCACCTTCCGTGCGGATTACGGCTTGCTGGATGGGCTGGCGGCACTCTCGCCCCAGGTCGACGCGATCATCGTCGTTGATGACGCGAGCCCCGAAGAATCCGCCGGGATCCTCGCGCAAGTGGAACGGGCGGGCTTCGAAGTCGTGCGTCGATCGGTCAACGGCGGGATCGCTGCGGCGCTCAACACCGGCGTGGAGATGGCTCTCGAGCGGGGGGCTCGCTTCGTGCTCACCATCGACCAGGACACGGTGCTCCCCCACCATTACGTGTCGGACTGCCTCACCGCGTTCGTCATCGCGAGTCCGGCCACCCGGCTCGGCATCGTCTGCACCGACCGGGTCAACGGCCAACCCTCCATCCCGGAGCACTACACGGAGGAGGGTCTCGGCCTGGTGCGGGAGGCCATCCAG
>JAUZFY010000162.1 GCA_030840185.1 Microbacteriaceae bacterium
GCGGTAGACGTGGTCGGCTCCTACGACCACGACGATGTCCGGCTTCTCGTCCCGAAGCAGGTTGAGGCTCTGCAGGATGGCGTCGGCCGACCCGGCGAACCAGCGCTTGCCCAATCGCTGCTGAGCCGGCACGGATGCGACGTAGGAGTTTGTGATTCCGTCGAGCCGCCAGGTCTGCGAGACGTGCCGGTCGAGGCTGTGTGACTTGTACTGGGTGAGCACGACGATCTGCCGAAGGCCGGAGTTGATCAGGTTGGACAGCGCGAAGTCGATCAGGCGGTAGTTGCCACCGAATGGAACCGCGGGCTTCGCTCGGTCGGCCGTGAGCGGCATGAGGCGTTTGCCTTCTCCGCCGGCGAGGACAATCCCAAAGATCTTCTTCGATGCCATGTGTCCACAGTAGAGGAACGTCGCGGTGCGCCACTGTCCGAACCGCGCTAGCGTTTCACACTGTGAGAGTCGATCTGATAACCAGGGAATACCCGCCGGAGATATACGGCGGAGCCGGAGTGCACGTCACGGAACTGACGAAGGCGCTGCGACGTGACCTTCGGGTGGTGGTGCGAGCCTTCGGGCAGCCGCGGGACGAGGTCGATGTTCACTCGTACGGCGTGCCCCCGCAACTCGCCGACGCCAATCCGGCGCTCGGCACGCTCGGGGTCGATCTCGAGATCGCGCAGGACGTTGCCGGGGCGGACCTCGTGCACTCACACACCTGGTACGCGAACGCGGCCGGGCACATCGCGCAGCTGCTCCACGGCATCCCTCACGTCATCACCGCGCACAGCCTCGAGCCGTTACGCCCGTGGAAGGCCGAGCAGCTCGGCGGCGGGTATCGCGTGTCGAGCTGGATCGAACGCGATTCCTTCGCCTCGGCGGACGCGGTCATCGCCGTGAGCCATGGCATGCGCCGCGACATCCTGCGCTCGTACCCGTTCCTCGACCCGTCCACGGTCTCCGTCGTGCACAACGGGATCGATCTGGAGGCGTGGCACCCGGTTCGGGACGCGGATCTCGTTCGTTCCCTCGGCATCGACCCGGATCGCCCATCGGTGGTCTTCGTCGGCCGGATCACGCGGCAGAAGGGCCTGCCCTATCTGCTGCGCGCCGCGGCGCAGCTGCCGCCAGAGGTGCAGCTCGTGCTCTGCGCTGGCGCCCCGGACACGGCGGAGATCATGGACGAGGTGCGCCACCTCGTCGGCGAGCTGCAGAAGACGCGAACCGGAGTGGTGTGGATTGAGGAGATGCTCAGCCAGCACGACCTCTCCGCCGTGCTGACCTCCGCGACGACATTCGTCTGCCCGTCGATCTACGAGCCGCTCGGGATCGTCAACCTCGAGGCGATGGCGTGCGGTGCCCCCGTCGTCGGAACGGCGACCGGCGGCATTCCCGAGGTGGTCGACGACGGGGTGACCGGGCGACTGGTTCCCATCGACCAAGCCGACGACGGAACGGGCACTCCGCTCGACCCGCAGAGATTCGTCGACGACCTCGCGCGCACCCTGATCGAGGTGGTGAGCGATCCCGAGTTGGCTCGATCGATGGGGCAAGCCGGTCGGGCATGGGCCGAGCGAGACTTCGGCTGGGAGCGCATCTCGAAACGCACCCAGGAGGTCTACCGTTCGCTTCTGCCCTGACCGACGCACGGTCCGGGCGGCGGCGCGTACGGCCGAGCGGCCGGATGAAGAAAGGTAGGGTTGGGGGATGGCCAGCGTTCTCCAGCTCTCCGACGTGTCTTTCGTCCGAGACGGCAACTACATCCTGGATTCCGTCAATTGGAGTGTGGAGAGCGACGAGCGTTGGGTGATCCTCGGGCCGAACGGCGCAGGCAAGACCACCCTCCTTCAACTCGCGTCCGCGCTGATCCACCCCACCGCCGGAACGGTGCGCGTTCTCGACGGGACTCTCGGTCGTGTCGACGTCTTCGAACTGCGCCCACGCATCGGGTTCGCGTCGACGGCCATGGCGCGCCGCATCCCGGGCACCGAGCGAGTGCTCGACGTCGTGCTGACCGCCGCCTACGCGGTCGCCGGACGCTGGAACGAGTCGTACGAGGACATTGACGTTCGGCGCGCCCAGCGAGTTCTTGCCGAGTGGAAGCTCGACCACCTCGAGGATCGCAAGTTCGGTGGACTGAGTGACGGCGAACAGAAGCGGGTGCAGATCGCGCGATCGGTGATGACCGATCCGGAACTCCTTCTGCTCGACGAGCCGGCCGCGAGCCTCGACCTCGGCGCGCGTGAGGAGCTGCTCGAGCTGCTCGGCGGCTACGCGAGGGCCAAGCAAGCGCCGGCAATCATCATGGTCACCCACCACGTCGAGGAGATCCCGGTCGGATTCAACAACGCGATGCTTCTCGCCGACGGCAGAATCACCGCCGCCGGACCGATCGCCGACGTCCTCACGTCGGAGAATCTGACCGAGACCTTCGGGCGTCCGCTTCAGGTCGAGGAGCGCGACGGCCGGTTCGCCGCACGCGCCGCCTAACCCGCGGGCGTTCGGATACCGGTGAGCCAATCCGGGCGAGACAATCCCAGGCGAGCCAATCCGGGGTGAGACTCTGGTAATGTAATCCCTTGGCCCACGTGCCATCCTTTTTCTCCTCTCTTTCACTTCACACTCAAGGAAATAACGATGAAGACTGACATCCACCCCGAGTACTCGGCCGTCGTGTTCCGCGACCTCGCGAGCGGCGAGACCTTCCTGACCCGTTCGACGGTCAAGAGTGACAAGACCATCGAACTCGATGGCCAGACCTACCCGGTCGTCGACGTCGAAATCTCGTCAGCCTCGCACCCGTTCTACACGGGCAAGCAGCGCATCCTCGACAGCGCCGGCCGCGTCGAGAAGTTCAACTCGCGATACAAGGGCTTCGGCGCGTAACTGGTGGGCGGCCGGTGTGACCGGCTCTCAGCACGCTTCGCAGGGAAGGCGATCGGCTTCGGCCGGTCGCCTTCCCTCGTTAAGCGGCTCTAACGCTGCGGCCAGCCGCCGTGCGCGATGAAGTCGGGGTTTCGGGCCCGGCGCATGTAGTCCTGAAAGTTCGCAGCCTGGTCGGCGCACCAGCCGACCTGGAGCGCGTGAATGGCGTGGATGTCGTCGCCGAGCTCGGCGTTGTAGCGGCGGCCGATTGCCTGGGCGACCCGACCGGCGGCCACGGCGTCGGCACCGGCATCGTGCGCGTCGGTGAGGTCGACCCCATAGTTGAGTGCCGTCGCCTCCAGCGTGCGCTTGCCCTTGCGGTACCGGTCGACCGCCTTGTCGATCACGAGCGGGTCGACAATCGGAGTGGGGCCGCTGAGGGGGGTGATACCGTGCCGGATCGCCTCACGATTGAGCAGCGTCAGGTCGTACGGCGCGTTGTAGATGGTCACGGGGATGCCGCGGTCGAGAATCGCCCCGATCGCGGCGACGATCTCCGCGATGACCTCGGCGGCCGGCCGGCCCTCGGCGCGAGCGCGCTCGGTGGAGATGCCGTGCACCGCACTGGCTTGAACCGGAATCTCGACCCCCGGGTCCGCGATCCAATCGATCAATTCGATGCTGTTGCCGGACGAATCGATGATCCCGACGTGGGCGGAGACTACGCGGCTCGTCTCCACGTCGATGCCGGTCGTCTCGAGGTCGAAGACCCCGAGAGTATCGAACCAGGTACTGCCCTTACTGATTGAATAGCTACCGATTGAATCGCTCACACTCACAATCTAGGGCCGACCACCGGCATGGCTCGGCGACCCGACGTGAAGCCAGTAGAAACTCTGGGTGGCGAGGGTCACAGTGACCTCGCCGCTCTCATTGAATGCGGGAAACTCGCTGCCGCCGAACAGGTCGAAAAGGCCGGCCCCGGCCAGCTGCTCCGCCGCGATGGTGACGGCGATCGGGTTGTGCGCGAAGCTGAAAATGCACAACACGTCCTCGGGCGAATCGCCGAATTGCGTTCCGGAGCCGGGGTAGGAGCGCACGAAGGCAAGCACGGACTCGTGATTGGTCTTCAGAACCGTGAGCGATCCGAGCCCGAAGGTGGGATGAGCCTTTCGCACGTGGATCACGTTGCGCACCCAGTGCAGGAGGGACCGGGACTGGGCAAGCTGCGACTCGACGTTGGTGAGGTTGTAGTTGAAGACGAGGGACTGAACCACCGGGAGGTACAGCTTGCCGGGGTCGGCCGAGGAGAATCCGGCGTTGCGGTCCGGGGTCCACTGCATCGGCGTGCGGGAGGAATCCCGGTCGGGGAGCCAGATGTTGTCGCCCATCCCGATCTCGTCGCCGTAGTAGAGGAATGGGCTACCCGGGAGGCTGAACAGCAGCGCGTGTGCCAACTCCAGCTCGGCCCTCGAATTGTCGAGCAGCGGCGCGAGGCGGCGACGGATCCCGATGTTGGATCGCATCCGCGGGTCGTACGCGTACCAGCCGTACATGGCCTGGCGGTACTCCTCAGAGACCATCTCGAGGGTGAGTTCGTCGTGGTTGCGCAGGAACACGCCCCAGCCGGCCCCCTCGGGGATGTCCGTCGTCTCCGAAAGGATGCGGGTAAGTTCCCCCGCGTTCTGTGAGCGGAGGGAGTAGAAGACTCGCGGCATCACCGGGAAGTCGAACGCCATGTGGCACTCCGGCTCCTCCTCCGTCCCGAAGAACGCCGCGACCTCACGGGGCCACTGATTTGCCTCGGCGAGCATAATCCGCCCGGGGTACTCCTCGTCGAACATCGCACGTACTCGCTTGATGTACTCGTGAGTCGGTGGCTCGCCCTCGCCGTTGCCCTCGTCGGACTCGAACAGGTAGGGGATCGCGTCGAGCCGGATGCCGTCGACCCCGAGATCGAGCCAGAAGCGCATGATATCCAGCACGGCTTCCTGCACCGCCGGGTTATCGAAGTTGAGGTCCGGCTGGTGGGAGAAAAAGCGGTGGAAGAAGAACTGGCGGCGCACCGGGTCGAAGCTCCAGTTCGACTCTTCAGTGTCGACGAAGATGATCCGAATGTTTCCGTACTTATCGTCGGTGTCGCTCCACACGTAGTAGTCGCCGTATGGGCCGTCCGGGTTGGACCGGGACTGTTGGAACCACTCGTGCTGGTCCGACGTGTGGTTGAGCGGGAAGTCGATGATGATGCGCATGTTCCGCTCGTGCGCCTTCGTCACGAGATCCTTGAACTCGTCCAGGGTTCCGAACTCCGGAAGGATCGACCGGAAGTCCGAGACGTCGTAGCCGCCGTCGCGCAGCGGGGACTCGTAGATCGGCGGGAGCCACAACGCGTCGATTCCGAGCCACTGCAGATAGTCGAGCCTGGACAGCAGCCCCTGCAGGTCGCCAGACCCGTCCCCGTTGCTGTCCACGAAGGAGCGCACCATGACCTCGTAGAACACCGATCGCCGATACCACTGCGGATCAAGGGTCAAACCGGGCAGTTGTATCGGGGCGGTGAAGCTCACAGCGCTCCTTTCGAGAGCAGGGTTTGTCGATTCAGGCAAGTCTAGGCGCGCCGTGAGAACGCACACACGACCTCGCATCCGTAGACTGGCCATCGATGACCGCTCACTCGCCCTACGCTGCCCTGCTCGAAAAAATCCCCATCGTGCGCCGTGAGATTTCCGTGCTCGGCAGCACAACCCGATATTGGGTTTACGGGCCCGAGGATGCCGCGCTCACTATCGTGGTCGCCCACGGCTACCGCGGCGAGCACCATGGCCTCGAGCCGGTGATCGCCCAGCTGCCGAACATCCGCTGGATCGGGCCGGACATGCCGGGATTCGGGGAGTCGACGCCGCTCACCGAGGTTCCGCACAGCATCGAGGGGTTCGCCGCCTGGCTCACCGCGTTCATTGACGCCCTTGGCCTCACCGGAACGGCGGTGACCCTCGGGCACTCGTTCGGAACCATCATCTCCGCGCAGGCCGTGTCGGCCGGGCTGAAGACCCCGGCTCTCATCCTGGTCAACCCGATCTCGACGTCCGGTCTCGAGGGGCCGAGCCGACTCGCGACCCTCATCACCGTCGCGTTCTACCGGCTGGCCGGAAGGCTGCCGTCGAGAATCGGCGCGTTCATGCTCAAGCGCTGGTTCGTCGTGCAGTTCATGAGCTCCACCCTCGCCAAGACGAAGGACAGAGAGCTTCGGCGCTGGATTCACCGGGAGCACCACACCTACTTCAACAGATTCGCCAGCCGTGACTTCGTGGTCGAGGCCTTCGAGGCATCGGTGAGCGCGGACGTGAGCACCTACGCTGCCGGCATCACCGTACCGACGCTGCTCGTCGCGGCCGAACTGGATGACATCACACCGGTGAAGGCGCACCACGATGTCGTGGCCACGATGACAGACGCGAAGCTCGAGCTGCTTCTCGGCGTCGGCCACCTCATCCACTATGAGGTCCCGCACCTCGCCGCCGCGGCGATCAAGTCGTTCCTTGTCGAGCGTTCGCTGTTGTCGGCCAGCGCCCAACTCGAGGAGCCGCGCTAGCCGTGAAGGTGATCTTCGACTGCCGCTATACGCGGCTGGTTCGTCACGACGGAATCAGCCGCTACACCGCCGGCCTCGTCGAGGCGTTCGCCGAGCTTCACCCGGTGACCATGCTGATCAGCGACGAACGACAGCTGAGCATGCTCCCCGATCTGCCGTGGGTGAAGGGTCGCCCCGGCACGAGCGCCCTTGAGCCGTTCATTGGAATGCTCTCGATAAACCGGTGGAAGCCGGATGTGGTGTTCAGCCCCATGCAGACCATGGGAGCGACCGGGCGACGGTACAAGCTCGTACTCACCGTGCACGACATGGTTTTTTACCGCATCACCCAGATTCCCGCGGGGTACAGCTGGTACGTCCGGGCGATTTGGCGTGCCTTCTATATGACGTATTGGCCACAGCGAGCGGTGCTGCACCGGGCGGATGCCGTCGTCACCGGCTCATACAACTGCGAGCGGGAAATGAAGGAGGCGCATCTGACGAGCCGACCGCTCTCGGTGATCCGGCCCGGAGTCGACGATCCGCGGGTGCCGCCGCGTGAGTACCCGACCGGCAAGACCCTCGTCTACATGGGGACCTTCCAACCGAACAAAAACGTCGAGACCCTGGCTGCGGCCATGCATTACCTCCCGGGCTACACCCTTCGACTGCTGTCGAAGATCAGCGCGGACGACCGCGCGCGGATCTCGGCGCTCGCCCCGTCGGGATCCGTTGTCTTCGACGACGGGGTGACCGATGAGGAATACCGGGACGCTCTGTTGGCTGCAACGGCGATGGTGACGGCGTGCTGGGACGAGGGATTCGGCATTCCGTTGATCGAGGCCGAGGCGGTTCGGACCCCACTCGTGCTCAGCGACATTCCCCTCTTTCACGAGGTGGGGGGAGACGCGGCGGTGTTTTTCGACCACCGAAGCCCGCAGGCGTTCGCTGCGGCTGTGCGATCGATTGACGAGCCGGAGGAGTGGAGGCGCCGCAGCGAGCTCTCCTACGCTCAGGCACAGGAGTTCAGCTGGGATGAGTCCGCCCGCCGCCTGTACAGGTTGCTCACCGAACTCGTGTCCTCCCGCTAAGTCCGGGGCTACCCAGGGGACGAGATGTGCTCTTCGTCGGGGCAACGAGCAGCCGAAGTTGTCCCCTCGGGGAACCGTCGCGCTGCGCGGCACCGCCTCCAAGCGACCAGGGGACGAGATGTGCCCTTCGTCGGGGCAATGAGCAGCCGAAGTTGTCCCCCGAAGGCCAACGACGCGGCGGAAGCTACGAGCGCAGCTCCCGCTCCTCGAGGGCGTTCTGATCGAGGAGATCTCCGCCCGCGTCGCTCAACGACTCGAGGTCGATCGGATCGTTGAACGCAACGAGCTGAAGGCTCCCGTTGACACTGCGGAAGCTGTGAACGGAGCCGTTGGTGATCGGGACGCCGGTGTGGTGCGGGGACTCCGGCGCGACTGCGTTGAGGACCGTTCGGATGACGCCTCCGTGCGTCGTGACGATGAGGCTCGCCCCCGGATGCCGATCGGCCAGGGAGACGAGCGCCGGGAGCACGCGAGCGGCGACCTCATCCCGGCTCTCCCGGCCCGGCACCGGTGTGTCACCGGGATAGAACTGCGACAGCTGACTGTCGTCGAGCCCCTCCGCGGCGCCGTACTGGCGTTCGACAAGTGCCTCGACGATCTCGATGTCCGATTCGTCGATGCCGACGGCGTCCGCCAGGATGACCCCCGTCTCGAGCGCGCGACTGAGCGGGCTGGACGCAATGGCATCCCAGGAGCGCCGCGCGAGCAGCCGTCCGGTGCGAGTGGCCTGCGCCCTCCCGGTGTCGTTGAGCGGGATGTCGGTACTTCCCTGAATCCGACGCTGCCGATTCCAATCGGTCTCACCGTGACGCACGAGGTATAAGAGGGTCATGGTCCGCGCTGCCTCCGTTGTCTCGTAGGCGGCGAGGATTGTGGCGTTTGCCTTAGCCGGCCAGTCGGCTCGCGATCGCGCCGATCGTTTCAGATGTGCCCGCGTCAATCTTAACGGTCGCCCGCGGGTCGCCCTTGGTCGCACCCCGGTTGATGATCACGATGGGGAGGCGCCGCTTGCTCGCCTGATCGAGCAGCCGGATGCCGGAGTTGACGACCAGGGACGAACCGGCGATTAGGAGCGCGCCGGCCGATTGCACGAGGGCGCTTGCCTCCGCAAACTTCTCGGTCGGGATGAACTCGCCAAAGAACACGATGTCCGGCTTCAGAATGCCCCCGCAGACCGTGCAGTCCGGGGTGATGAAGTCCTCAATCTGGGTGAACTCGACGTCGCCATCGGGGCCGAGCTCGTACGAGTCCGGCTCGTCCAGCCAGGGGTTAGCCCGGGAGATCCGCTCGGAGACGTCCGATCGCGCGAAGGTTTGGCCGCAGGTGAGGCAGCGCACCCGATCCATGGTTCCGTGCAGATCGACCACCCGCTGGCTTCCCGCGCGCAAATGCAACCCGTCCACGTTCTGGGTGATGACCCCGTTAACCGTTCCCGCGCTCTCCAGCTCGGCGATCGTCTGGTGGCCCTCGTTGGGAGTTGCGCCGTCGAATCGCCGCCAACCAAGATGGCTGCCGGCCCAATAGCGTTTGCGGTATTCGCGGTCCTTGAGGAACTGCTGGAACGTCATCGGGTTACGGGCTGGTGCGCCCTCGCCGCGGTAGTCCGGGATACCGGAATCGGTGCTGACACCCGCGCCGGTCAGGACCGCAATCGTCTTGCCGTGCAGCACCTCCGCCGCGGCATCCAGCTCCGTCGCCGTGGCCGACGGCCACTCTCGCACAACAGCATTGGTCATGAGTTCCGCCTCCCCGTCGATCGCCACGCTCTGTACGTCGCTGCGGCGTCACTCACCGGCACGACACTTTGCACTCGCAAGTCACTCATCCTCAGCGTAAACAATGGAGTTTTCGGATATGTTTCCGTTTGCTGGCAGTAATTGCCGGATCGGCGCCCACGGTGGGCCAGCGGGGGAGCCACATGCACACTATCCGGATCGACAATCTCGACCATCCCGGCCTCGCCGACTATTTTGGACTCACCGACGTCGCACTCCGTCGTGTGAGTGAACCGGCCGGCGGGCTATACATTGCCGAGTCCTCGAAGGTTATCGCGCGCGCGATCGCTGCGGGCCATCGACCGCGGTCGGTTCTCGTGCAGGACCAGTGGCTACCGGAGATGGAAGCGCTGCTCGCGCCGTTTGATGTGCCGATCTACGTCGGACCGCCCGAACTGCTCGAGCGGTTGACCGGGTTCAACCTGCACCGCGGAGCCCTCGCCGCGATGCATCGGCCGGAGCTTCCGGCGGTCGCCGAACTGATCGCGGACGCCCGACGAGTCGTCGTCATCGAGGATGTCGTCGACCACACCAACGTTGGGGCGATCTTCCGTGCCGCCGCAGGACTCGGCGCCGACGCCGTCCTCATCACGCCGCGCTGCGCGGATCCGCTCTATCGGCGGAGCGTTCGAGTCAGCATGGGCACGGTGCTTCAAGTTCCGTGGACCCGACTGCCGGAGTGGCCGGAGGGGGCGGACCTGTTGAAGGCCGCCGGATTCCACATCGCGGCGCTTGCTCTCGCGGATGGCGCGATCACCCTCGATCGGTTGGCCGACGACCCGCCGGAGCGGCTGGCGATCCTGCTCGGCACCGAGGGCGACGGCCTGAGCAGGGTCGCGGTCGCCTCGGCCGATTCGGTCGTGACGATACCCATGTTTCACGGTGTCG
>JAUZFY010000202.1 GCA_030840185.1 Microbacteriaceae bacterium
GGCTTCTCGACAGCGACGCTTTCTTCCACCCGCAGTCGTTGCAGCGACACGCTGTCGGTCGATTGTCGGATGGCGGATGGCGCGGCGCCGAAGAGTGCGTTGGCCGGAAGCGAGGTGGAGACGAGCAGCGCGGCCACGCCCGTCATCGCGCCAAACGTCATGAGTTTGCGCAGCATCCGCCGTGACCCGCCGCGACGGGGCGCGCTGGCTGAACGAGCAGCGGAGAGTGACTTCCTCGTCGCTCGGTTTCCCGAGCGCGCTCGGCGTACCAGCGGCAATGACTCGTCGTTCGACCGCACGAGTTAACAGACTCCCGATGACCGTGGACGCTCGACCGAGGCACGTGACTTCGACATGTCGGGCTCCTCACGGCTTTGTCGACTCAGCAACTTCCGAACCGGAAAATGAGTTCGGCACTCTGCGGATCTACCGGAACCCGGGCAGGTAACGATTTCGTAAAGCCTAGCCAAACGTGAGTGAAACTACCACCCACCAACCGGGGTTGGCCGTCAGTTGGCGTTGGCCTTCAGCCACGCGAAGGGATCGACAGGGGTTCCATCGAGGTGGATCTCGAGGTGCAGGTGGGGTCCGGTCGCATTTCCGGTGCTGCCGAGTAGACCGAGCGGCTGGGCCACCGTAACCTGTTGCCCGACGACCACCTTGATCGATCCGGAGATCATGTGCGCGTACAGACTCTGCACCTTCTGACCGTTGATCACGTGGTCGATGATGACGTGATTGCCGTACGGACCGGTGGTTCCGGCCTGGCTAACCACTCCGGCTGCAATGGAGTCGATCGTGGTGCCAGCCGGTGGGACGAAGTCGACACCCTCGTGGAAGGTGGAGCAGAAGCTGCAGTTGGCCACATGCCGGGCGCCGAAGCCGCTGCTTACCGGAACGGGATCCGGGAACGGCCACTGAATGGTGCCGTTGATGTCGTTCGTGTACAGGAAGCTTTGGTTGGCGTTCTTCATCCTCGCCTGCGCGGCGATGTTGACGACGGTATACGCGTCACGCACCGGGGCAGTCTCCGCGATGGTGTCGGAGACGGCGAGTGACTGCCCCTGCACCTTCGAGTGCGGGGGGAGGCCTGCTGTCGAAGCATCAGCCGCCGAAGCCTGCAGGGCGACGGCCGGGAGGGATGTTGCCACGAGCAGCGCAGCGGCGCCGAGCATCGCGCTGATGCTGACGATCTTGGGCAGAAGGGGCCGCTTCGCTCGCTTCGCCGTGACGGCGACGGTCGTTGGCGTGGCTTGGCGCAGCGCCCGCGGTACCGGGCCGGACGACTTGGCGGCCTGGCTCGCCCTCTCCCGCAACTGGCGTCGGGTGGGAAAGGCGTCATTCGACGGGCGCGCCGATCCGTCCGCCGGCGTGTCAGTCGCTTTCAGGTCCCAGTTGAATTCCGACACGCCTATCGGATCCCGGTAGGGGTCGTTCGGGCGAGGGCGTGCGGGCATGGGGTAGTGCAGTTCACAGCGAGAAATTCCTCCGACAATGGTTCGGGCATGAAAGCACGCACCGACCAAATGTGGTTTTACAAAACGACAGGCCGTCGTTTGATAACGAATCTATAAAGGATAGGGCACCCTCCGGCATTCACCAAAGCCCCCGATAGGGGGCGGGCGTCACGCACCAAGCTCGCCAAGCATCCGCTGCAGGTGATCGGCGATTGACGGAGCCGCGGCGAGTACCAGGTCGCGGGAGTCGGGCGCGCCACCCTGGAGGGTGACCGTGGCGCCAGCCTCCCGCGCTATCAATGCGCCGGCGGCGTGATCCCAGGGCTTCAATCCGCGCTCGAAGTAGCCGTCGAGTCGGCCGCACGCCACGGCGCAGAGGTCGAGGGACGCGGTGCCCATCCGGCGCACGTCTCGGATTTGACTCACGAGGCCGGCAAGCACCCGCGCCTGGTCGGTGCGGGTCTCGGCGTTGTAGCCGAATCCGGTTCCTACGAGAGCCTGGGACAGGTCGACCGGGCTGGCCGGATGAATCTGCCGATCGCCGAGAAACGCGCCGGCTCCATCCGCCGCAGTGAAGACTTCACCGATCGCGGGATTCACCACCACACCGGCCAGTGCCAGCCAGCTTGCGGGCTCTGGTTCACCTTCGACGACGGCGATGCTCACCGCGTAATGCGGCAGCCCATACAAATAGTTCACGGTTCCGTCGATCGGGTCCACGATCCAAGTCAGTCCGCTGGTTCCCGTCGCCGCCCCGCTCTCCTCACCGACGAATCCGTCGTTCGGGCGCGCGTCGGAGATGCGGGAACGGATCAGCGACTCCGTCTCCCGGTCCGCGAAGGTCACGATGTCCTCGATCGACGATTTGCTCGCCGCGACTTGCACTCCCTGCGCCCGCCGTGCCCTCGCGAGCTCACCCGCCTCGATCGCGATGCCGCGGGCGATGGTGAGCAGTTCGGAGCTGGCGAGTGAGCTAATCGTCATGAGGCAGGCACTCCTTGGTGGTCGTCGACCGTTGCGGAACAAAACAAAAGGCCCGGTCTGTGAGAACCGGGCCTATCGGCCGCGAACGGCGCTGGTGTGGCAAGTGCGAGATTCGAACTCACGAAGTCTAAGACGGCTGATTTACAGTCAGATCCCTTTGGCCACTTGGGTAACTTGCCATGCACGCCGCTAGGAACTCTTTGAGCGCGCCTATTAAGAATACAGGGTCAAGCGGGTGAGAAGAATCCCCACCGGGCTGTTCGTCGAATAACACTCAGCGGCCCGATTTGCTTTCGTACTGCGTGGCGTAGTGAATGATCTCGGAGAGGTACCGGTTTGAATGGTTGTACGCCAACACAGCCTTCCGCCAGCCGGCCTCCGTGCCCATCTTCTGGCCCCCGGCGCGACACAGGTAGTGTGCCGCAGCGAGTGTGGCGTCATCGATGTTCTGCGGATTCTGCACACCGTCGCCGTTTCCGTCGACATGCCAGTTGCGCCACGTCGCGGGGATGAGCTGCATCGGACCGACCGCCCGGTCGATGGTCGCGTCGCCGTCGATGGTTCCCCCGTCCGAATCCGGGATGTTGGCGAATGCACCGCCGGAAAGCGGCACCCCGAAAATGGCCGGAGTCGCATCGCCGTCGGGCGCGATATTGCCGCCGAAGATTGTGCCGTGTCGAGACTCGACCTCTCCGACCGCGGCGAGCGTGTTCCAGCCGATACCGCAGCCGGTTCCGGAGTTTGCAACGGTGATGGCCGCACCGGCATACGCCTCGAGGGCCCTCGCCGGAATGCCCGTCGATTTCGCGGTGGCGGCAATCCACGCGGCATCCGCGAGCCCGGCCAGCCCCGCGCCAACGGGATGCGGGGCTGCCACGAGCGGCGCCTCGTGGGCAAAGCTCGGCGACTGACTCCTCGAGTTTCCGCCATCCGGCACCGAAAGGACGATGATCGCGCCAACCACCACGGCGGCGGTTATAAGGCAGCCGGCGACGATGAGCGACACTCGGAGAAATCTCATTACCTTCCATCATCTCGTGAGTCGACCGTTAAACTGCTGGCATGGCAGACCCAACTTTTGACATTGTGAGCAAGGTCGACAAGATGGAGGCCGATAACGCCCTTCACCAGGCACAGAAGGAGATCGCTCAGCGCTACGACTTCAAGAACGTCGGGGCCGAGGTCGACTGGAGCGGGGAGAAACTGCTGCTGAAGGCCTCCTCCGAGGATCGCGTCAAGGCGGTGCTCGAGGTCCTCGAGGCGAAGTTCATCAAGCGGGGCATCTCATTGCGCAGCCTCGACTCCGGCGAACCCTACGCCTCCGGCAAGGAATACCGCATCGACGTGTCGCTCAAGAACGGCATCTCCTCCGAAGACGCGAAGAAGGTATCGAAGCTCATCCGCGACGAGGGGCCGAAGAGCGTCAAGTCACAGATTCAGGGCGATGAGCTGCGGGTCACGTCCAAGAGCCGCGACGACCTGCAGTCAACAATGGCGCTGCTCAAGGGCGCCGACCTCGACATCGATCTACAGTTCGTGAACTTCCGCTGAGCGGCAGCCGGGTGCGACCGCGCGCGCAGGGGACTCGTGCGCCGAGCGACTCCAGTGCGCCGCAGATGCCACCGCTCGCCGACCGAAAACGCAGGACATTCACCACCGCGTTGCCCACTTCGCGCGGAAGCACGCCATCTAATGGTGAATCTCCTGCGTTTTGGGCACGCGACGTGGTTGGGCGGCCTCCGCGATGATCGCCGCCATCACCTCGAATCCCTATTTCACGATCGTCGCACTCGTGTTGGACATCATCATCCGCGTCTTCGCGATCGCCGTGGTTCCCCGCAATCGCAAGCCGCAGACGGCGGCGGCCTGGCTCATCCTGATTTTCCTTCTGCCCTACGTCGGCATCATCCTGTTCTTCCTGATCGGTAGCACGAAGCTGCCGCGGCGCCGCCGGGAGAAGCAGCTCGAGATCAACCGGTACATTCTCGAGACAACGGACGGAATGGATCGGGTCATCCGGGACGCCAGCTTCCCGGTGTGGCTCGAGCCAATCGTGGAGCTCAATCGCACGCTCGGGTCGATGCCGCTCGTCGGCGGCAACCGCGCGAAGCTCTTCTCCGAGTACAACGCGTCACTGGAGGCGATGACCGAGGCGGTCGGCCTGGCGAAAAAATTCGTGCACGCCGAGTTTTACATCGTGTCCTTCGACACCTCAACGACCCCATTCTTCGACGCGCTCGAGGATGCGGTGAAGCGCGGCGTCACGGTGCGGGTGCTGCTCGACCATGTCGCCTCCCTTCGCTCCCCCGGATATCACCGCACGATTCGACAGCTGAAGAAGATCGGGGTGGACTGGCGCATCATGCTGCCGGTTCAGCCGCTGCGCGGACGCTTCCAGCGGCCGGACCTGCGCAATCACCGAAAGCTGCTCGTGATCGACGGTGTCGTCGCTTTCACCGGATCGCAGAACATGATCGACCGAAGCTACAACAAGCGGGGCAACCTCAAGCGCGGTCTGCGCTGGAAGGACCTCATGGTGCGCTTTGAGGGCCCGATCGTCGCGGGGGTGAACGCCCTGTTCGTGACCGACTGGTACAGCGAGACCGGCGAGCTGCGGCTTCGGGAGACCGATCGGGTGTCGGATGAGAGAACCGAGCAGGTTCTCGACGCGCAAGTTGTGCCGAGCGGGCCGGGATTCGAGCTCGAGAACAACCTGCGGATGTTCAACGCTCT